>DATAAG010000395.1:0-15994 GCA_036260235.1 Longimicrobium sp. | reverse complement strand
CCCCGCGACGGAGGACGGGTATCCCGTGCCCGGCCAGCTGACGTTCGCGCTGCGGCTGGGGCGGTGAGGTGATGGAGTGATGGAGTGATGGAGTGATGGAGTGATGGAGTGATGGAGTGATGGAGTGATGGAGTGATGGAGTGATGGAGTGATGTGAACGGGTGCGTGCGGCGTGATTCGCGCCCGGCGCTTGAAAACCGCTGCTGGACAGGCACGAAGTCCGCCTGCGCGGATTCGCGCGGGGCAGGATCACGATGTGCGGCGGGTCACCAGCTCCGGATGGTAGTTTCCCTGGTCGGCACGCATCGAATCTGGTGCACGGGACAGATCGCGCGGCGCATTCCGGAATGACGACATGCGCTGCACGCCCAGATACGACGTCACCATCATTCGTTCATCGTGTCACCCCCGCCGCCTTGTCCCCTTGTCACTCCATCACTCCATCACCCCACCACCCCACCACCCTCTTTTCAATCCGCCATTTCCCGCGTATTGTGCAGCATTCGTTTCCGCCCCGCTTCCGCACCGGCCGCGCATCTTCCGCCCGCCCAGTCCCGGGCGCGCCGCGTGGGCCTTCCCTCCGCCGCAGAGACCCCGGAGTTCCGCACCGATGAGGCTCGCCACCGCGTTCGCGCTGGTCCCGGCCGTGCTGCTCGCCTCCTGCGCGGTGCGGCGCGGGCCGCCCTCTCCCGCGGGGTACCCCGAGGCGGTCTCGCTGCTGGGCGCGCCGCTGTACGCGGTGGAGCGGCCGCTGGAGACCCGCCAGCGGCTGGAGGCCGATCTGGCCGCCGCCTACGCCGACTACGAGCGCGACCCGGAGAACGCCGACGCCATCATCTGGCTGGGCCGCCGGGTGGCCTACCTGGGGCGCTACCGCGACGCCATCGGCATCTTCACGGAGGGGATCCGCAAGCACCCCGGCGACCCGCGCATGTACCGGCACCGCGGGCACCGGTGGATCACCGTGCGCGAGTTCGGCAAGGCGGTGCAGGACCTGGAGACCGCCGCCCGCCTGCTGCGCGGCCGCCCGGACGAGATCGAGCCGGACGGCATCCCCAACGCGCTCAACATCCCGCTCAGCACGCTGCACTTCAACGTCTGGTACCACCTGGGGCTGGCGCACTACCTGCGCGGCGACTTCTTCCGCGCGCAGTACGGCTTTCGCAACGCCCTTGCGGTGAGCACCAACGACGACTCACGGGTGGCCGCCAGCGACTGGCTGTACATGACGCTGCGGCGGCTGGGGCGCGAGCAGGAGGCGGCGGCCGTGCTGGAGCCCATCCGCCCCGGGATGGAGATCGTCGAGAACGACGCCTATTACCGGCGCCTGCTGATGTACAAGGGGCTGCTGCCGCCCGATTCGCTCCTCTCCACCACCGGCCGCGACGCCCTCACCATCGCCACGCAGGGCTACGGCGTGGGCAACTGGCACCTGTACAACGGCCGGCCGGAGCAGGCGGAGGAGATCTTCTGGCAGATCACCTCCGCCGAGGACTGGGCCCCGTTCGGCTACATTGCCGCCGAGGCGGAGCTGCGGCGGATGCTGCGCCGGCGCCGCCGCTGATCTTCCGTTTCGCCGGCCGCCTTCCGTCCGTAGCGTGACTCCCCCCGCGCCCGGCACCGTCTTCACCATCGGCCATTCCACCCGCACGGCGGAGGAGTTCATCGCGCTGCTGCGGGAGAACGGCGTGCGGCTGCTGGTGGACGTGCGCCGCTTTCCCGGCTCGCGGCGGCACCCGCAGTTCGGCCGCGACGCGCTGGCCGCCGCCCTGGCGGACGCTGGCGTCGCGTACCGCCACGAAGAGGCGCTGGGCGGGCGCCGCGCCAGCGACCCCTCCGCCGGACCCTCCCCCAACACCGCCTGGCGCCACGCCGCCTTTCGCGCCTACGCGGACTACACGGCGACGCCCCCCTTCCGGGCCGCGCTGCGGCGGCTGATGGAGGATGCGGCCGCGCGCCCCACGGTCATCATGTGCGCCGAGGCCGTGCCCTGGCGCTGCCACCGGCGGCTGATCACCGACGCGCTGCTGGCCCGCGGCGTTCCCGTCCTCGACATCCTGGGCCCGGGTGGGGCGCGCCCGGCGCAGCTTTCGCCGCACGCGGTGGCGCGCGCGGACGGTACCATCATCTATCCCGCCACGCCGCAGGGCGACCTGTTCGGGAGCTGAGAAAAGGACGGGCGCCGTTCTTGCGGCACTTCGTGCCCCGCAACCGGTGCACTGCGCACGCTCCTTTTCCGCCCTGCGGCAGGGCCCTCGCCCGGCGCCGCCTGCCCTGACGTTCGGATGCCCAGGACCATCCTCCTCGCCGACGACCACGAGGACAACCGGCTGGCGCTGCTCACCGTCCTGGAGCGGGAGGGCTACCGCACGCTGGGCGCGGCCAACGGGCAGGAGGCGGTGGACCTGGCGCGCGAGCACCTGCCGGACCTGATCCTGATGGACCTGGCCATGCCGGTGATGGACGGCCGCACCGCCATGCGCCGGCTGCGCGACGACGCGCGGACGGCGCGCATCCCCATCGTGGTGCTCACGGCGATGGCGCTCTCGGTGGACCGGGACCGGCTGGTGGCGGAGGGGTTCGACGGCCTGCTGGTGAAGCCCTGCATGCCCCCGCACCTGATCCAGGAGGTGCGGAGGATGGTGGGGACGCCGGAGGACTGAAGTGCGTGAGTGCGTTAGTGCGTGAGTGCGTGAGTGAGTGCGTGAGTGAGGAACAGCGTCGCGCTTCGCGCGGAGCCCTCACCCCCCGGCCCCTCTCCCACAAATTGCGCGGGAGAGGGGAGAACCCCATCCCGCGCTTCAGTCCCGGTCATTCCGCAGGAGGGCATCGCACCGGTACTCTGGCGCCGAACGAGGAATCTACCGTCCGGACCTGGTGGCCTGATCCGATCCTCGATCTCGCCTTCACCGTGTCCGCGAAGGCGGACAGCGTGTAGTCGTCGCGGCGATTTCAATCGCTGTCGTGGGGCCGCGCTCCGGCTCGCCGTCCATCGGACATCTCGCTCCTCCTTCATCCCCCGGGAACGAACCTTTTGACGCTCCGGCGGGTGAAACGCTACCATCCAGAAAAGGCCGCCGGTCCGTCCCGGCGGCGTCAGATCCGCAGCAGGATGGAGCCCGATGCAGGAACGCAGCGAGCCGTGGGTGGTGGTGGCGACGTTCGGAGCCGTGTGGGAGGCCGACTTCGCGGCGGAGACGCTGCGCGAGGCCGGCATTCCCGCCCACGTGGACCGCGGGCCCGGCACGGCCATCTTTGGCCCCGGCTTCCAGGGGATCTCGCAGTTCGGCGTGAAGGTGCGCGTGCCGTGGCACCGCGAGGCCGATGCGCGGGATCTGCTGGAGGACGAGCCGCTGGACGGGACCGGCCACGACGCTGCATCCGATCCACCCCCCGAGGCGCCATGAACGTGCGCATCTTCGCCTTCCTGCTCGCGGCCGCGGCGTGCGACAGCGGCCCGTCCAACGGCCAGCCGCCCGGCGACGCCGACATCCGCCTGCAGCGCGTGGCGGAAGGCCTGCAGTCCCCCGTCCACCTCACCGCGCCGGCCGGCGACGCGCGGCTCTTCGTCGTCGAGCAGCCGGGGCGCATCCGCATCGTGGAGAACGGGAGCCTGCTCGCCACCCCGTTCCTGGACATCCGCTCGAAGGTCAGCTCCGGCGGCGAGCGGGGGCTGCTGAGCGTGGCCTTCCATCCGCAGTACGCGCAGAACGGCACCTTCTTCGTCAACTACACGGACCTGGAGGGCGACACGCGGGTGGAGCGCTATCGCGTGAGCGCCAACCGCAACGCGGCGGACCCGGCGTCGGCGGAGTTGGTGATCGGCATCGACCAGCCGTTCGCCAACCACAACGGCGGGCAGCTGGCGTTCGGGCCGGACGGCAGGCTGTACGTCGGCATGGGCGACGGCGGCGGCGGGGGCGACCCGCGGGAGACGGGGCAGGACCCCATGCAGCTGCTGGGCAAGCTGCTGCGCCTGGACGTGGACGCGGCGCGCCCGTACGCCATCCCCGCCGGCAACCCGTACGCGGGGCGCACGGACGGGCGAGCGGAGATCTGGGCGCTGGGGCTGCGCAACCCGTGGCGCTTCTCGTTCGACCGCACGGCCAACCTGCTGTACCTGGCGGACGTGGGGCAGAACCGGCTGGAGGAGGTGAACGTGGTCCCCGCCGGCCAGGCGGGGGTGAACTACGGGTGGGACCTGATGGAGGGCACGGACTGCTTCGAGCCGTCGTCCGGCTGCAACCCCAGCGGGCTCACGCAGCCGGTGGTGACGTACACGCACTCCGACGGATGCTCCGTCACCGGGGGCTTCGTCTACCGGGGCCAGGACATCCCCGCGCTGCGCGGCCACTACTTCTACGCCGACTATTGCAACGGGTGGATCCGCAGCTTTCGCTACGCCAACGGCCAGGCGGCCGACGCGCGCGAGTGGGAGCTGGAGAACGTCGGCAACGTCTCCTCGTTCGGCGAGGACGGGCGCGGCGAGCTGTACGTGATCTCCCACGGCGGCGCCGTCTACCAGATCGTCCCGGCGCAATGAGAAGTGCGTGAGTGCGTGAGTGCGTGAGTGCGTGAGTGGAAAAGCGAGGGCGCGGGGATGATCATCCTCCGCGCCCTTCTCCGTACATGTTGGGGATCAGCTGTACCAGAAGATGAGCGCGGCGACGGCCCAGTCCCAGGCGGCGCAGAACGGCGGAAACCAGCGGCGGACGCCGTGCTTCACCGCGCCGGTGTGGTGCGCCAGGTCCCACAGCCCGTGCAGCACGAAGCCGAGGGCGATCCACCGCGGCGTCCACGCCAGCCCCAGCGCGCCCAGGATCACCATCCCCGCGCCCGCCAGCGCCTCCAGCGCCACCCGCCGCCGGCTCCCCCCGTGCAGCGCCGCGCCGAAGTAGATCCCGCCGGTGAGCGCCAGGAACAGCGCCAGCAGGTCGAACGCGCCGTCGGGGTGCGAGCGGAGCATCCACAGGAACGGCAGCGACAGCGCGAGCCCCGCGAACACGGGCACCAGCGGCGGCCGCCGGCGCGGCGGCGAGGCAGCTTCGGCGTGCATCCCTTCCTCTCGATCGGCATCGGTCCACGTTCGGCGCGGCGGTAAGGATGCGCGTACGCCGGCCGTTGCACCACCCCCGGGGCCCCTCCCCCGGCCCCTCCCCGCACAAACTGCGTGCGGAGAGGGGAGAAACGGCGAACTGATCGCCGTCATCCAACAATCGGCCGGTGCCCGGCATCCCAACTCACGCACTCACGCACTCACGCACTCACGCACTGCCTTTCCCCAAGCCGCCCATCCGCTTACTTTCCATGCGTTTTGCCTCCAGAGCACCAGCGAAGACGCCTACCTCACGGCCGAGTGGTTTCATGAGCCAAGCCCAGACCGCGCGAGCGACGCCCGCGCGCGCGGAGCCCGTAGAGCATTCCCCCGCGCACCACCGCCCGCCCTACCTGTGGGCGCTGGCCAGCGCGCTGGCGCTGTTCGTCCTGTACGCGGTGACCCTGGCGCCCACCACGGCGTTCTGGGACACCAGCGAGTACATCGCCACGGCGCACATCCAGGGAATCCCGCACCCGCCGGGAAACCCGCTGTTCGTGCTGCTGGCGCGCGCGTGGGAGCTGCTGCTGTCGCCGCTGGGGCTGCCGGTGGCGGTGCGCATCAACCTGTTCTCGGCGTTCATGAGCGCCGGCGCGGCGTTCTTCTGGTTCCTGGTGGTGCACCGCATCCTGGCGTTCTTCACCCCCAACGAGGTCGTGCGGCGCGTGGGCGCCTTCGCGGCGGTGTGGGTGTCGGGGACGGCGTTCACGGTGTGGAACCAGAGCAACGTGAACGAGAAGGTGTACACGGTCACGCTGTTCACCATCGCCCTGATGTCGTGGATCGCCTTCCTGTGGCGCGACCACGTGGAGGAGCACCGCGGGCAGAAGAACCGCCGCTGGCACGACGACAACGCCATCCTGCTGGTGATCTTCATCCTGGCGCTCTCGGTGGGCAACCACCTGATGGCGTTCCTGGCCGCGCCGGCGCTCTTCGTCTTCCTGGTGCTGGTGAAGTGGCAGTCGCTGGCCAACTGGAAGCTGTATCCGCTGATGGCCGGCGTGGCGGTGGCGGGGCTGTGCGTGCAGCTGTACCTGCCCATCCGCGCCAACCAGGACCCCGTCATCAACGAGGCCGCGCCCAAGTGCCACGACCCGGTGAGCGCCGTCACCAACGTGGTGACGCTGGGCAAGATGGACGGCGAATGCCCGGAGCTGGGCGCCGCCCTGCGCCGCGAGCAGTACCAGAAGCCGCCGCTGAGCCAGCGCATGGCGCCCTTCCCGGCGCAGATGGCCAACTTCTTCCAGTACTTCGACTGGCAGTGGTCCCGCTCGCTGCAGGGGCGCCAGGGCTACTTCGCGGGGCTGCGCATGCCCTTCACCCTGCTCTTCCTGCTCCTGGGCGCCTGGGGCGCCGTGGAGCACTACGCGCGGGACCGGAAGAGCTTCTGGTACGTGGCCGTCCTCTTCTTCACGCTCTCGGTGGGCCTCGTCTACTACATGAACTTCAAGTACGGGTACGTTCAGCAGCAGGTGAACGGCTACCCGGACAGCGAGGTGCGCGAGCGCGACTACTTCTACGTCATCACCTTCTCCGTGTGGGGATTGTGGGTGGGCGTGGGGCTGACCTCGCTCTGGCTGCGGCTGGTGCAGGGGCTGGGCAACCGGCCGCGCATGCTGGCGGTGGCCAGCCCGGTGATGGCGCTGGCGCTCATCCCGCTCTTCACCAACTGGAAGTACGCCACCCGCGCGGGCGACTACGCGGCGCGCGACTTCGCCTACAACGTGCTGCAGTCGGTGGAGCCGTACGGCGTGCTGATCACCAACGGCGACAACGACACCTTCCCGCTCTGGTACCTGCAGGAGGTGGAGGGCATTCGCCGCGACGTCACGGTGATCGTGATGTCGTACTTCAACACCCCCTGGTACGTAAAGCAGCTGCGCGACATCACCCGGCCGTGCCCCACGCCCGACGCGGCGCTGCGCGACCCCACCGTCATCATCTGCCAGCGACCGTTCGAGCCGGACAAGGCGCCGCGCTTCTACGGCAACCCGCGCCTGCCGACCAGGCCGATCCTGACGTTGAGCGACCTGGAGATCGAGCAGATCACCAGCATGCCGGGGATGCTGTCGCAGGAGGGGATGGGCTTCACGGCGCGGGGGATGGACTTCGTGCTGCCGCCCGACCAGGAGATCTACCCGTCGCACCAGCTGGTGACGCGGATGATCATCGACAGCTGGGGCGACCGGCCCATCTACTTCGCCGCGACCACCAACACGCACCTGGAGCTGGGGCTGGTGCAGCAGACGTCGCGGCAGGGCCTTGCCTACAAGCTGCTGGGGCCCGACGAGACGGCGGGGCTGATGCCGATGCCCCAGGACCCCACCATCCTGCAGTTCACCGGCGGCTACTTCGACGTGCGGCGCAACACGGAACTGCTGGACCGCGCCTTCATGTTCCGCAACATGCCGGAGAAGGCGGTGTGGGCGGATGATGCCACGCGCAACATCCCCATGCAGTACTACTACGCCTACGCCGCCATGGCGACGGTGGCCGACATCCGCCGCGACACCGCCGCCGTGCAGCGCTATACCCGCCGCGCCGAGGCCTTCCAGGAGCTCGCCCAGAACCGCTGAGCCCCCCGGCCGACGTGTGACGAAGCGCCCCGCCGATGATCGTCGGCGGGGCGTTCTCGTCTTCGGCGGGTTCCGCCCCCCCGAGCGGATGAAGCCGCCGCAACGGCTGCGGAAAGCCCCGCAAACCGCGCGGGGCTTCAACGGCTGGTGGCCCTCACCCCCGGCCCCGCTCCCGCAGACTGCGCGGGAGAGGGGAGCACCGATCCGGCACCAGAAGCCTGCATTCCGAAGGAGGCGCCACCGACTGCACCCTGCAGATCGCCTGGCACCGACGGAGGAATCTACCCACCCGACCTGGTGGCCTGTCGAAACGCCGGGATCTTGCGGGTGCAGTCCGCGCAGGCGGACTTCGCGATCTTCCAGCGGCGAATTCATTCGCTCCTGGAGGGGGACTGCACGACTTGCCTGATCCGTTCCGCAATCGGCTCCGGCCACTCACCGGCCGGGGCGGAGAGCAGCGGATGAGAATCATTCGCAAGTCGTTGCAAGCGGGGTACTTGCGCGTAAGGGAAGTGGCCCGCACCTTGCTTAAAGGAAGTGCGTCAGCCGAACCCGAACCGGAGGATGGACCGATGCAGAACCCCGTGGAGAAGGCGATGCCGCAGGCCTCGGTGGTCGGGGCGTGCACCGTGACGGACTGCAAGTTCAACGAGAACCACGAGTGCCACGCCGGTTCCATCGAGGTGCGCGTGAGCGGCAACGGCGCCGAGTGCGCCACCTACACGCCGGAAGCCAGCACCCGTCCGCGCCCGTAGCGCGGCACCGGAACACAGGCTTTCGAGGCGGGCGGGCGTCCACACGGGCGCCCGCCGCGCGTTCGTAGGTGCTGTTCTCCATTCCAGGAAGTAGAACCGAAAAGACGGCGGGGTACAGAGGGTACAGAGAACAGCCAGAGGAACAGAGGATCGGCAATCGTCCTCTGCATCCTCTGGCTCTTGTCTGTCCCTCTGTACCTTTCGCCGTTGTCGTTCCTTTCAGCGCCTGGAGACGCGGGGGCGCCTTCCATCAGATCAGACATCCGGGTTGCTGCGGACGAACGCGGGCTCCTGCTGAGCCACCTTCTCAGGAGGATTCAGGATCGGCCTCGTTCCCTCCGGGACACACCTGGCGTGCGCACGAATCCGCCTGCGAGTCCGCAACTCCGCGCTCCCCAGCATCATCCGCAAAGAACAAATGTAGTTCATCTCGTTCAGTATTGACTGAACGATCCGAACGTATTATCCATTCTGCCCCGGTATGCCCGGGTTTGGCTCCTCCGGTTTCCAGAGACCCACGGACACACATCATGGAAGACTCGGTGCAGCAGTTCGTAGAGCGGATGGCGCTGATCTGCGAAAAGGAAGGGATGCCGCGGATCGCCGGCCGCATCTTCGGCTACCTGCTGGCAACGGACCAGACCTTCTCGCTGGAGGATCTCGCCGAGCGGCTGCAGGCCAGCAAGGCCTCGGTGAGCACCAACGCGCGGATGCTGGAGCAGTTCGGGATGATCCGGCGGGTGAGCGTGCTGGGCGACCGGCGCGACTTCTACCGGGTGGAGGACGACCCCTGGGAGAAGATGCTGCGCGTGGCGCAGAGCCGCTGGCGGGAGATGGTGAACGTGTTCACCGAGGCGGCGCAGCGGCTGCCGGAGCCGGCGGGGCGAGCGCGGATGGACGAAGCGGCGCGCTTCCACCGCCTGCTCATCGACGAGTGCGACGAGCTGTTCGAGACCTGGCACCGGATGCTGCGCCAGGAGCAGGAGGAGCCCGACGCCTTTCCCCCGCGGCTGGCGGCGGGGGCCTGAGGGGGAGGGAGCAGGACCCGGCGCGGCCCGCCCGCCCGGCACGCGGTACCCAAGGCAGTCCGACCGACCACGTCCCGCACGGGGATCACGATCGATATGTCCACCACCTCCTGGCCCGGCCGCCTGGCGCGCGGCGCCGCCCTCGCGGCGGCGCTGGCGATCGCGGCGCCCGCGGCCGCGCAGCCCGGCTTCGCGTCCGGTGCCCGCACCCTGACCCTGGAAGAAGCGCTGCGGCTGGCGGAGGACGCCAGCGAGCCCGTGCAGATCGCCCGCGCCGGGGTCACCCGCAGCCGCGGCGAGGTGCTGCAGGCCCGCAGCGAGCGCCTGCCGCAGGTCTACGGCTCCCTTTCCTACACCCGCGCCCTGGCCTCGGAGTTCGAGGGGATCGGCGGCGGGGCGGCGCCCGACACCACCGGGCCGCCCCCCCCGCAGAACTGCGGGCGCTTCACCCCCAACCCGGCGCTCCCCATTGCCCAGCGGCTAGACTCGCTGGAGCACGCGGTGGACTGCGCCGTGAACTCCAACCCGTTCGCGGCCTTCGGCGACCTCCCGTTCGGGCGCGAGAACACCTGGCGCTTCGGCCTCTCCATCACCCACCCGCTCTTCACCGGCGGCCGGGTGCAGGCGCAGAACCGCATCGCCGAGGCCGGGCGCACGCGGGCGGAGATCGAGCTGGCCAGCCAGCGCGCGCAGCTGGCCATGGACGTGACGCAGGCGTACTACGACGCCGCGCTCGCGGACCGGCTGGTGGCGATCGCCGAGGCGACCTTCGCCCAGGCCGACACCACCCTGGCGCAGACGCGGCTGGCGCAGCAGGTGGGGAACCAGCCGGAGTTCGACGTCCTGCGCGCGCAGGTGCAGCGCGACAACCAGATCCCCGTCGTCATCCAGCGCCGCTCCGACCGCGACCTGGCGTACACGCGGCTGCGGCTGCTGCTGGACCTGCCGCCCGACGCGCCGCTGCAGCTGACCACCTCGCTGGACGAGACGCGGGCCGTGCCCGTGGCGCGCTTCGCGGCCAACGAGGGGATGATCGGCGACACCACGGTGGCCAACCGCGCCCCGGTGCAGCAGGCCGCCACCCTGGTGCAGGTGCAGGAGGGGGCGCTGGCCGTCGCGAAGTCGCAGCGGCTTCCCAGCATCAGCCTGACCTCGCAGTACGGGCGGGTGGCGTACCCGGAAGGGCTGGCGCCGGGGTGGGGCGACTTCCGCTCCAACTGGACCGTCGGCGCGCAGCTCTCCATGCCCATCTTCACCGGCGGGCGGCTGCGCGGGGCGCAGATGGTGGCGGAGGCCAACGTGATGGAGGCCCAGGCGCGGCTGCGGCAGGTGCAGGACGCCGCGCGGCTGGACACGCGGGTGGCGCTGGAGCGGCTGGAGGCCGCCCGCGCCCAGCTGCAGGCCAGCCAGGGGGTGGTGGAGCAGGCGGCCCGCGCCTACTCCATCGCGCAGGTGCGGTACCGCGAGGGCCTCAGCACGCAGGTGGAGCTGAGCGACTCGCGCATCCTGCTGCAGCAGGCGCAGGCCAACCGGGCCGTGGCCGCGCGCGACGTGCAGATCGCGCAGGCGCGGGTGGCGCTCCTTCCCTACCTCCCCCTGCAGGCGGGGGCGCAGGGCGGGGCCACGCAGCCGAACCAGCAGATGCAGCAGAACCAGCAGCAGCAATCCCGGCCGCAGCCGCAGCAGCAGTCGCCCGCGGCGGACCAGGCCTCGGCGTTCACTTCGGGGGGTGAGTGATGGCAAGGATCACGAGCGGGGCCGGCGCCGCGGCGCTGGGACTGGCGCTGTCGCTGGCGCTGGCCGGCTGCGGCCGGGACGGGCAGGCCTCCGAGGGGGCCGAGACGAAGCGCGAAGAGTCCGTCGTGGTGGGCCCGGAGAACGTGTACGTGGCGGCGATGGACGAGATCGCCACCGGGCCGGCGCTCTCCGGCAGCCTGGCGGCGGAGCGCGAGGCGCGGGTGAACGCCGAGGCCAGCGGCGTGGTGACGGGCGTCTTCGCCGAGAAGGGGCAGGCGGTGCGCGCGGGGCAGGTGCTGGCGCGCATCGACGACGCCGCCGTGCGCGACCAGGTGCTCAGCGGCCAGTCCGCCGTCCGCAGCGCCCAGTCGTCGGTGGAGACCGCCGCGCGGAACGTGGAGCGCATGGAGACGCTGGCCGCCGCCGGCGCCATCGCCACGCGCGACCTGGAGCTGGCGCGCAACCAGCTGGCGGCCGCGCAGGCGCAGCTGGCCGGGGCCCGCGCCCAGCTCTCCAGCGCGCAGAAGCAGGCACAGAAGACCACCGTCGCCGCGCCGATCAGCGGCATCGTCAGCGACCGGCCGGTGAGCGCGGGCTCCGTGGTCAACATGGGGACGCCGATGTTCGTGGTCGTGGACCCCGGCAGCATGCGGCTGGAGGGCTCCGTCTCCGCGGCGGAGCTGGGCTCGGTGCGCATCGGCGCGCCGGTGCGCTTCACCGTCACCGGCTACCCGGGGCAGGTCTTCACCGGGAGCGTGGCGCGCATCAACCCCGCGGCGGACCCGGTCACCCGGCAGGTGCCGGTGATCGTCAGCATTCCCAACGCGCAGGGGACGCTGGTCTCCGGGCTCTTCGCCGAGGGGCGGGTGCAGGCGGAGGCGCGGCAGGGAATCATGGTTCCCGCCGGCGCCGTGGACGAGCGCGGCGTGCAGCCGGCGGTGGTGCGGCTGAACGGGGGGAAGGCGGAGCGGGTGAACGTAACGCTGGGCGTCCGCGACCCGGAGACGGACCGGGTGGAGATCGTCTCCGGCATCGCGGCCGGCGACACGCTGCTGGTGGGGGCGGCGCTCGGCACCACGCCGGGCACGCCGGTGACCGTGCGGGCCGGGGGCGGCGCCCCCGCGGCCCCGTAAGGCCAGGGAGAGGACCGACCGATGTTCATCTCGGATTTCGCCATCAAGCGGCCCGTGATCACCACGGTGACCATGCTGGCCCTGGTGGTGTTCGGCATCTTCGCGCTGCTCAGCCTGGACACCGACGAGTACCCGGAGGTGGAGGCGCCCTTCATCTTCATCTCCGTGCCCTACCCCGGCGCCTCGCCCGACATCGTGGAGCGCGAGGTGGTGGACCCCATAGAGGAGGCGGTGGCGGGGATCAGCGGCGTGGACCAGATCCAGAGCCAGGCGCTGGACGGCTTCGGCTCCATCCAGGTCATCTTCCTCTACGGGGTCAGGCCGCAGCAGGCGGCGCAGGACATCCGCGACGCCATCAGCCAGATCCGCGGCGACCTGCCGCAGGAGATGGAGGAGCCGATCCTGGCGCGCTTCGACCCCAACGACCAGCCCATCGTCTCGCTCACGCTGTCGAGCCGGACGATGTCGCCGGCGGAGCTCACCCGCATCGCCGACCCCGGCATCACCCGCGACCTGCGGGGGGTTCCCGGGGTGGCGGAGGTGCAGGTGGCGGGCGGGGTGGAGCGCGAGCTCTCGGTGGAGGTGGACCCCTCGCGGCTGCAGGCGGCGGGGGTCAGCATCCCCCAGGTCGTCCAGGCGCTGCAGATGCAGAACCTGGCCGTCCCCGTGGGCCGCATCAACGCGCCGCTGGAGGAGCGCACCATCCGCCTGCGGGGCCGGCTGCAGTCGCCGGCGGAGTTCGCGCAGCTGGTGGTGGCCAGCCGCGACGGCGTTCCCGTGCGCCTGGCCGACGTGGCCCGGGTGCGCGACGGCATCGAGGAGCCCCGCTCGCTGGCGCTCTACAACGGCCAGCCGGCGGTGGGTATCGACATCGTCAAGGCGCAGGGCTACAGCACGACGGCCGTGGCCGAGGCGGTGCTGGAGCGGGTGGAGCGGCTGCAGAAGGAGATGCCGGCCGGCGCCACGCTGAACGTGGTCCGCAACGCCGGCGAGCGGGTGGAGGCGTCGGTGGCCAACGTGGAGGAGACGCTGCTGATCGGCGCGCTGCTCACGATCCTGGTCGTCTTCCTCTTCCTGAACAGCTGGCGCTCGACGGTGATCACCGGCCTGGCGCTGCCGGTGTCGGTGCTGGCCTCCTTCGTGGCGGTGCTGGCGTTCGGCTTCACGCTGAACACCATGTCGCTGCTGGGGCTGTCGCTGGCCATCGGCATCCTGATCGACGACGCCATCGTGGTGCGCGAGAACATCGTGCGGCACGTGGAGATGGGGAAGGACCACTACCGGGCGGCGATGGAGGGGACGGACGAGATCGGCCTGGCGGTGGCGGCCACCACCTTCTCCATCGTCTGCGTCTTCGTCCCCATCGCCTTCATGGGGGGGCTGGCGGAGCAGTGGTTCGCCCCCTTCGCGCTCACCATCGCCTGCTCCGTGCTGGTGTCGCTCTTCGTCTCGTTTTCGCTGGACCCCATGCTCAGCGCCTACTGGGCGGACCCGCACCGGGAGGAGCACGAGAAGGGGTGGCTCACGCGGGCGCTGGACCGCTTCAACCGCTGGTTCGACCGCCGCGCCGAGGACTACAAGCGGCTGATCGGCTGGGCGCTGGACCATGCGCTGGCCATGTTCCTGATCGCCATCGGCGCCTTCTTCGGCGCGCTGGTGATCCCGGCCAAGGGGATCTGGGCCTTCCTGGCGGTCATGGCCGTGGTGGCGGCCGCCGTCTTCGTCCTGACCGCAATCCGCTTTCCGCGGGGGTACGCCGGCGGGGTGATGCGGGGGCTGGTGGCGCTGGGGGCGCTGGGGGGGATGGGCATCGCGGTGGCCGCGGCGCCCGCGGGGGGGCGGCTGGGCTTCGAGTTCTTTCCCAAGAGCGACCAGTCGGAGTTCGAGGTGGAGATCGACACCCCGCCGGGGAGCAGCCTGGAGTACACGCGGCTCAAGGCCGAGGAGGTGGCGGCGATCGCCCGGCGGCAGCCGGAGGTGCGCTACACCTACACCACCGTCGGCGGGCGCGGGGGCGCGGTGGACGAGGGGCGCGTGTTCGTGCGCCTGACCCCCATGTCCGAGCGCGAGCGCAGCCAGGACCAGATCGCGGACCAGGTGCGCCGGCAGGCCAATCGCATCGGCGGCGCCACGGCGGCGCTGGCCACGGGCAACTTCGGCGGGCAGAAGCAGATCATCATCCAGCTGCAGGGGCCCGACATCGCGGTGCTCAACCGGCTGGCGGAGCAGGTGGAGGCGCAGGTGCGGCAGGTGGACGGCGCCGTGGACGTCTCCCTCTCCACCAAGGGGCAGAAGCCGGAGCTCACGGTGGAGCTGAACCGCGGGCTGGCGGGGGCCGTGGGCGTCACGGCGGGGCAGGTGGCGCAGGCGCTGCGGCCGGCCTTCGCGGGGATCGACGCGGGCGACTGGGTGGACCCCAGCGGCGAGACGCGCGACGTGTACGTGCGCTTCACCCCCGAGTCGCGGGCCCGCACGGCGGACCTGTCGCGGGTGCCGCTGGTGCTGCCGGGGCCGCAGGGGCAGGCGGTCACGCTGCCGCTGGGGCAGGTGGCCACCGTCACCCGCGAGCTGGGCCCGGCGCAGATCAACCACCTGGACCGCGAGCGGGTGATCAACGTGGAGGCCAACACCCAGGGCCGCCCGCTCTCGGAGGTGGTGGGCGACATCAACGCGCGGCTGCAGGGGGTGCGGATTCCCGTGGGCTACCAGCTCACCTTCGGCGGCGACACCGAGGACCAGACGGAGGTGTTCGGGCGCATCGTGTTCGCGCTGGGCGTGGCGATCATGCTGATGTACCTGATCCTGGTAGTGCAGTTCGGCAGCTTCCTGGACCCGCTCGCCATCCTGCTGTCGCTGCCGCTGTCGCTCATCGGCGTGGTGCTGGGGCTCTGGCTGGCGGGGAGCACGCTGAACCTGATGAGCATGATCGGCATCATCATGCTGATGGGGATCGTGGCCAAGAACGCCATCCTGCTCATCGATTTCGCCAAGTGGGCCAAGGAGGGGGGCAAGAGCACGCGCGACGCGCTCATCGAGGCGGGCGCCATCCGCCTGCGCCCGATCCTGATGACCACCTTCGCGCTGGTGGCGGGGATGCTTCCCGTCGCGCTGGGCCGCGGCGAGGGCTCGCAGTTCCGCGCGCCGATGGGCATCGCCATCATCGGCGGCGTGATCACCAGCACGCTGCTCACCCTGGTGGTCATCCCGGTCGTCTGGGAGCTGCTGGACGACTGGCGCGAGGGCTTCCTGGCCCGCTTCAACCGCGTGACGCACCGCAACGCGGGCGGCGGCGGCCACGGACACGGCGGCGGCCATGGCGGTCACGGTGGACACGGCGGAGACCGGGATCAGACGGTGCCGCACGAGCCGGGGCTCGGCCGGCGCGAGCCGGAGCCCGCGCTGCGGCTGGAGCGGATGGACCCGGGGACGTCGCCGGCGTAGGGGCGGGATCGCGGCGCCGTGGAGGGTGTGGCGCGAAGGGCGGGCGCCCCCCCTCCCCGGCCCTCCCCCACGAACTGCGTGGGGGAGGGAGGAAGGCGGGGGGCCCTCACCCGGCTCGCTAAAGGCTCGCCACCCTCTCCCGCAAACTGCGCGGGAGAGGGTGTACACCCCCAGTTTCCCGGTGCGGTGGAAAGTCTGCGCAGCGCACCGAAGTTCTCCCCTCTCCGCA
>DATAAG010000394.1:0-36016 GCA_036260235.1 Longimicrobium sp. | reverse complement strand
GTTCTCTGCGTCCTCTCCGTTTAGCTCTGGTGTCCCGTGCGTGAATTGCTTTTCCCTTGAATGCACAGGAGACTCAGGAAGTTGGTATCATTTATTGGCACACAGAGCAGCAGAGAGGCAGAGGAGCATGGGATAGGTGTTCGTTCTCTGCTCCTCTGCTGCTCTGCCCGACCTGATTCTATCTGCGGTTCGATATCACGCCGCGGTAGCCGAGCTGGTAGCTTGCGTGGTTCTCGCAGAGCGCAGTGGCTGCGGGGAGGCCCCACCTTGATTTCGCTTCCTTTCGGTTTGGATAAAAGATCCTTTCAGGATAATACATGTCTGATAAGACTCATCCGAATGACACCCCTCACATCAGCCCAGATCGGTCGCGTAAAGTGGATGAATGGACTATGCACAAGATAAAGCATTTCCATGATTAATGTCTGAAAATACTACGCTAATGTTTCCTGGCCAGTCTCTGTCCACGAGGTGGTAATCACGATGAAAATATCCCAGTCACTTGCTCGACGACAGAGGCTATGTTACTATTGCAGAAGCACATCAGGAGATTGGTTCTGTGTAAGGTACCCTTTTGGTTATCGGAAGATGGGGCGGTAAGCCCGAACTGTTACATCTTTATGGATCAGCTCTATCGTTGCTCTAAAAGGATCTGTTCTGCTTGGGACGTGTGCTGATGATCCGGGCTAGCTAATGACATGAGAAGTATGGATCCCCTTCACCCAGTGTGTCGGGGGACGCCGTCGCTATCCCATTTTGTACATATTTCACGCCTGATTTGATTCATTCGGTCCATTCGCTGGCAGGGCGTGCGGCGGACTGCTCCGATGAAACGCGGCCGATGAGGAACGGGCGAGCCCACGACCGTCCCTCCGTACGAACCCGAGACTGCACGACTCCATGATGTCGCCACTTGCGCCCGACGACGCACTTTCACGGAGTGGGGGGCCGGGGCTCGTTCTGCGTGAGGTGATCACGGCGGGCGAGCAACTCGTCGCCACGCCGCAGATCGCCGCGCTGCTGGACGCGGTTCCCGGGTGCCGCCTGGTCAACCACTACGGCCCCACGGAAACCCACGTCGCCACGGCGCACGCGCTCCCCGCCCGCTCCGCGGAGTGGGAGCTGCTCCCGCCGATCGGCCGCCCCGTCGCCAACACGCGCGTCTACGTGCTGGACTGCCGGCTCGGCCCCGTCCCCATCGGGGTGGCGGGGGAGCTGTACATCGGCGGCGTTCAGGTGGCGCGCGGCTACCTGGGCCGGCCGGCGCTGACCGCGGAGCGCTTCGTCCCCAGCCCGTTCGGCCCGGTGCCCGGTGCGCGCCTGTACGCCACGGGCGACCGGGCGCGCTGGCGGGCGGACGGCGAGCTGGAGTTCCTGGGGCGCGCCGACGGGCAGGTGAAGGTCCGCGGCTACCGCGTGGAGCCGGGCGAGATCGAGACGGCGCTGCGGCAGCACGGGGACGTGTGCGACTGCGCCGTCGTCGTTCGCGAGGACGTTCCCGGCGACCGGCGGCTGGTGGCGTACGTCGTGGGCGAGGCGCGGCCGGACGCGCTGCGCCACCACCTGCGCGGTCGCCTGCCGGAGCACATGGTCCCCGCCGCCTTCGTCGCCGTGGAACGGCTGCCGCTCACCCCCAGCGGAAAGCTGGACCGGCGCGCCCTCCCCGCCCCGGACCGGGCGGAGGCGGCGGACGAGTACGTGGCGCCGGGTACGCCGCTGGAGGCGGAGCTGGCGGAGATCTGGGCCGAGGTGCTGGGCGTGGAGCGCGTGGGGCGCGACCACGGCTTCTTTCAGCTGGGCGGGCACTCGCTGCTGATGCCGCGGCTGCAGGCGCGCATCCGCGAGCGCATGGGGCGGCAGGTGCCGGTGGTGGACCTGTTCCGCTACCCCACGGTCGCGTCGCTCGCCGGGCACCTGGAGGGCGGGGAAGAGGCCGCCCCGGCGCCGCGCCGGGGGAGCGAACGGGCCGCCCGGCGCAGGGCGCTGGCCGCCGGGCGCGCGCCTGGCCGGCCATCCGGCGACCAAACGAAGGGAGAGGACGACCGATGAGCGACGGATTCGAGACAGTGCCGGACGGGGGCTCCGCTATCGCGATCATCGGGATGGCGGGTCGTTTTCCGGGGGCGCGCGACGTGGAGGCGTTCTGGAGCAACCTGCGCCAGGGCGTGCACTCCATCACCTTCTTCACGGACGAGGAGCTGCTGGCCGCCGGGGTTGACCCGCGGCTGATCGCCGATCCTTCGTATGTGAAGGCGGGCGGGCGGATCGAAGACGAGGACCGCTTCGACTCCGCGTTCTTCGGCTTCACCCCGCGCGAGGCGGACGTGCTGGATCCGCAGCACCGCGTCTTCATGGAGACGGCGTGGGAGGCGCTGGAGAACGCCGGATACGATCCGGGGAGCGGCACCATCGGCGTCTACGCCGGCTCGCCGGCCAGCGACTACCTGTCCCACGTTCTCGCCCGGCCGGAGCTGGTGGAGGCGCTGGGCGCGTTCCAGCTGAGCCTGGCCAACGGGCGCGACTACCTGACCACCCATGCCGCGCACCGGCTGAACCTGCGCGGCCCCGCCGTGAGCGTGCACACCGCCTGCTCCACCGGCCTGGTGGCCGTCCACGTGGCCTGCCAGGCGCTGGCGGCCGGCGAGTGCGACATGGCGCTGGCCGGCGGCGCCTCCATCCGCCTGGGGACGCAGGGGTACCAGCACGTGCCGGGAGGCATCGCCTCGCCGGACGGGTTCTGCCGCGCCTTCAGCGCCGACGCGGGCGGGCTGGTGGGCGGCGACGGCATCGCCCTCGTGGTCCTCAAGCGCCTGGCCGACGCGCTGGCGGACGGCGACGCCATCCGCGCCGTCATCCGCGGTTCCGCCATCAACAACGACGGCGCGCAGAAGGTGGGGTTCACCGCACCCAGCGTGGAGGGGCAGGCGGCCGTCATCGAAGAGGCGCTCGGCGTCGCCGATGTCGATCCGGAGACGGTGGGCTACGTGGAGGCGCACGGCAGCGGGACGGCGCTGGGCGACCCGGTGGAGGTCGCCGCCCTCACGCAGGCGTTCGGGCCCGTGCGGCGCCGGCAGTTCTGCGCCCTGGGCTCCGTCAAGACCAACGTGGGCCACCTGGACGCGGCCGCGGGCGCCACGGGGCTCATCAAGGCGGCGCTGGCCGTGGAGAACGGGGAGATCCCCCCGTCGCTGCACTACGCGGCGCCCAACCCCGAGATCGACTTCGCGTCGTCGCCGTTCTTCGTCAACACGGAGCTGCGCCCCTGGCCGGGAACGGGCGACGGCGCGGCGCCGCGGCGGGCGGGGGTCTCGTCGTTCGGCATCGGCGGGACGAACGCGCACGTGGTGCTGGAGCAGGCGCCCGCCCCCGCGCCGTCGGCGCCCGCGCGCGCGTGGCAGCTGCTCACCCTCTCCGCCCGCACCCCGGCCGCGCTTGACGCGGCCACGGAGCGGCTGGCCGCGCACCTGCGCGCGCACCCGGAGCAGGCGCTCTGCGACGTCGCCTGGACGCTGCAGGCGGGGCGCCGGGCGTTCGAGCACCGGCGCGCCGTGGTCGCCCGGACGGGGGCGGAGGCCGCGGACGCGCTGCAGGCCCGCACGCCGGACCGCGTCTTCGGCGGGACGGCGCCGGAGGGCGGCCGCCGCGTGGCCTTCCTCTTCCCCGGGCTGGGGAGCCACTACCCCGGGATGGGGCGCGGCCTGTACGCGTCGGAGCCCGTCTTCCGCGAGACGGTGGACCGCTGCGCGGAGATCCTGCGCCCGCACCTGGGGCTGGACCTGCGCGAGATCCTCTATCCCGGCGACGCGGAGGCGGAGGACGGCGGCGCGCGGCCGTCGATCGACCTGCGCGCCCTGCTGGGCCGCGCCGCCGCCGCCGGGGACGACCCCGGCGCGGGGATCAACGCCACCCGCGTGGCGCAGCCGGCGCTCTTCGTCACCGAGTACGCGCTGGCGCGGCTGTGGATGTCGTGGGGGGTGCGCCCCGCGGCCATGGTGGGGCACTCGCTGGGCGAGTACGTCGCCGCCACCGTCTCCGGGGTGTGGTCGCTGGAGGACGCGCTGCTGCTGGCGGCGGAGCGCGCGCGGATCGTCGCGGAGCTGCCGCCGGGGGGGATGATGGGCGTGAGCCTTCCTCCCGACGAAGTGCAGGAGTACCTGGGCGGCAACCTGGACATCGGCGCGCTGAACGGCCCCGCCATCACCGTCTTCTCCGGCCCGGTGGACGAGCTGGAGGCGGTGCAGCGGGAGATGGAGGCGCGCGGCATCGTCTGGCGGCGCCTGCCCCTGCAGCACGCCTTCCACTCGCGGATGATGGAGCCCGTGGCGGAGCGGGTGGCGGAGCTGCTGCGCACCGTCAGGCTGCAGGCGCCCTCGCTCCCCTTCGCGTCGAGCGTGACGGGGCGGTGGATCACGGCCGCGCAGGCCACGGACCCCGCGTACTGGTCGCGGCACCTGGTCAGCACGGTCCGCTTTGGCGAGGGGGTGGAGACGCTGGCGTCCGCCGGGATCCGCGTGCTGCTGGAGACGGGGCCCGGGCACGGGCTGCGGATGCTGGCCTCGCAGCTGGACGTGTGGGGGGACGAGCCCCCCGTGGTCGTCGCCTCCATGCGGCACGCGTACGAGCACCAGCCGGACGCCGCCCACGTGCTGGGCGCGGCCGGGCGGCTGTGGGCCGCGGGGGTGCCGGTGGACTGGGCCGCCGTGCACGCGCACGAGCGGCTGCGGCGCGTCCCCCTGCCCACCTATCCCTTCGAGCGCCGCCGGCACTGGATCGATCGCCCCGCGGCCGCCTCCGTCCCGGCGTCCGCGCCCGCACCTTCCGCGGAGGGGCTGTACCTCCCCGCGTGGCGGCGCGCCCCGCTCTCCGCCGCGGCATCCGCCGAGCCCTCGCGCTGGCTGGTGCTGGCGGACGAGGGGGGGATCGGCGCGCGGCTGGCGCTGCGGCTGCGCTCGCGCGGCCACACGGTCGCGGTGGCGGAGCCGGGGGAGGGATTCGCCCGGGTGGGGGACAGCGCGTACACCGTGCGCCCGGGCTCCTCGGCGGACCTGGCGGCGCTGCGCGAGGCGCTGGACGCGGCGGATGCCCGCCCCGCGCACGTGGTGCAGCTGTGGGGGATCGGCCCCGCGGCGACGGACGACGTCGCCGGCGCGCACGCGCGGGGATACGCCGGCGTGGCCGCGCTCGCCGCGGCGTTCGCCCGCGACGCAGGGGATGAGCTGCGCGTGACGGTGGTGACGGAGGGCGTGCAGGCGCTCCCCGGTGGCGAGGCCGTCTGCCCGGCGCGGGCGACGGTGCTGGGCGCCGCCGCCGCGCTGCCGCGCGAGCATCCGCACGTCACCTGCCGCACGGTGGACGTCCGCGTCCGCGCCGGCGGTGAGGAGCGGCTGGCGGACCAGCTGCTGGCGGAGCTCGCGGCCCCCGCGGACGAGGCGGACGCGGCGCTGCGCGGTCCCGCGCGGTGGGTGCGCGGCTGGGAGCCGGCGCCCGCGCCGGGGGAGGCGGACGGCCTGCGCCAGGGTGGCGCCTACCTCTTCTCCGGCGTGCTGACGGCCACGGGATGGGTGCTGGTGGAGCACCTGACGGCGCACCGGGACGCGTGCGTCGCCCTGGTCGTCGATCCCGACCTGCCGGAAAGGGAGGATTGGGAGGCGTACCTCGCGTCCGCCTCTCCCCACGCGCCCCTGGCGCACACCATCGCGTGGCTGCGCGGGGCGGAGGAGCGCGGCGTAGCGCCCCTGCTGCTGCGCGCGCCCCTGGACGACGCGGGCGCGCTGCGGGCGGCGCTGGAGCACGCGCGCGGCGCGCTGGGGGGGGTGCACGGCATCGTCCACGCGCCCGCGCTGGGCGCCGCGGCGGAGTACGCGCCGCTGGCCGAGGCCGCGCCAGGGTCCGCCGCCGTGGAGCTGGCGCGGATCGACCGGGAGCTGGAGGCCCTGCGCACGGCCACGGCCGGCGTGGAGCTGGACTTCGTGCTCCTGCAGAGCTCCGCCGTGGCGGCGGGGGGGAGCGGGATGGGCGGGGCGGCCGCCGGATACGCGCTGGTGGACGCGTGGGCCCAGCGCGTGGCGGCGGAGGGCGGGCCGTGGACGAGCATCGCCTGGGACCGCTGGCGGATGGACGGCGAGGCCGGCGCGGCGGCGGGCGAGGGAATCCTCCCCGCGGAGGGCGTGCGCGCGTTCGCCCGGCTGGCCGCCCTGGCCGGGGAGCCGCGCGTGGTCGTTTCCCCGCGCCATCCCGCGTCCCGCACGGCGCGCCCCGCGTCCGCCGGCTCCGCGGGGGAGGAGGATGCCGGACACGAACTGCATCCGCGGCCCTCGCTCGCGGAGGGGTACCATCCCCCCACGACCGCGGCGGAGGAGCGGCTGGTCGCGGTCTGGCGGGAGCTGTTCGGCATCCGCGACGTCGGCGTGCGGGACGACTTCTTCCAGCTGGGCGGGCACTCGCTGCTGGGGATGCAGCTGGTGTCCCGCATCCGCACCCTCTTCACCGTGGAGCTGCCGCTGGCCGCCGTCTTCGAGGCGCCCACCATCTCCGCGCTCGCCGAGGTCATCGACGAGGCGATCCTGATGGAGGTGGACGCCCTGAGCGAGGAGGAGGCGGCGAGCGAGCTGGCGGGCATCGGCGGCGGCCATGGGACGGGTACCGCCGCCGCGGAGGCCAGCCCGCACCTGCTGCTCGCCACCCTGGACGAGCTCTCGGACGAGGAGCTGGACCGCCTGCTGGCGGCCGACCCCGAGAGCGCGGGGATCGAATGAGCTCGCCCGCCGAGACCGCCGGCACCCTCTCGCGGCGGGAGAAGCAGGAAGCGCTGCGCGCACTCCTGGCGAAGCGGATCCACCGGACGCGCACGGCCCCGGCTTCGTTCGCGCAGGAGCGGATGTGGGTGCTGGACCGGGTGGAGGGCGCGGGCGCCGCGTACGTGGTGCACGTGGGGCTGCGGATCCACGGCGCCCTGGACCACCCGGCACTGGAGCGGGCCGTGGGCGAGCTGGTGCGCCGCCACGAGTCGCTGCGGACCGTCTTCGCGGAGTCCGACGGCGTCCCCGTGCAGGTGATCGTGCCCTTCGCCGGCCTGTCGCTCCCCGTGGAGGAGGTGGCGGACGAGGACGCCGTCCAGCGCATCGCGGGGGAAGAGGTGTCGCGCCCGTTCGACCTGGCGGCGGGCCCGCTCTTCCGCGCGCGGCTGCTGCGGCGGGCGTCCGGCGGGCACGCCCTGCTGCTCACCATGCACCACATCGTGAGCGACGGGTGGAGCCTGGGCGTCATCGCCCGGGAGGTGGGGGAGCTGTACGACGCCTTCCGCCACGGCCGCCCGTCGCCCCTGCCGGAACCGGGGTTCCAGTACGCGGACTACGCCGCGCAGCAGCGCGACCGGCTGCGGGGCGCGGCGCTGGAGCGGCAGCGGGCGTACTGGCGGGAGCGGCTGGCGGACGCACCCGCCCTCCTGGAGCTCCCGACCGACCACCCGCGCCCCGCCGTGCAGGGCTTTCGGGGCAGGTCGGTGTCCGTGACGCTGCCGCGCGCCGTCGTCGCGCCGCTGGAGGCGCTCGCCCGCCGCGAGGGGGCCACGCTGCACATGGTGCTGCTGGCCGCCTTCCAGGTGCTGGTGGGCCGGTACGCGGGGACGGAGGACGTGGTGGTGGGAAGTCCCGTCGCGGGGCGCGGCCGCGAGGAGCTGGAGGAGCTGGTCGGGCTCTTCGTGAACACGGTGGCGCTGCGGACGGACCTGTCCGGCGATCCGGCCTTTCGCGAGGTGCTGCGGCGCGTGCGCTCCGCCACCCTGGGCGCGTACACGCACCAGGACCTGCCCTTCGAGCGGGTGGTGGCGGAGGTGCGGCCGGAGCGGTCGGCGGGGCACGCGCCCCTGGTGCAGGTGATGTTCGCGCTGGAGAACCCGCTTCCCGGGCTGGACGCGCTGCCGGGGATGGAGGCGGTTCCCCTGCGCGCGGACACCGGCACCAGCAAGTTCGACCTCACCCTGGCGCTGGAGTCCGGGCCGGAGGGGTGCGCGGGGGCGCTGGAGTACCGCACCGACCTGTTCGAGGAGGCGACGATCCGGCGGCTGGCGGCGCGCTGGGAGCGGGTGCTGGCGCAGGTGGGGGAGGACCCGGACGTGCGCCTGTCGCGGCTGGAGTGGATGGACGCGGACGAGCGGCGCCGCGTGGTGGAGGAGTGGAACCGCACGGCCGCGCGGTACCCGGCGGAGGCGGACCTCCCCGCGCTCTTCGAGGCGCACGCGGCGCGGGCGCCGGATGCCCCGGCGCTGGTCTGCGGCGGCGTGCGGCTCACCTATGGCCAGCTGAACGAACGGGCCAACCGGCTGGCGCACCACCTGCTGCGCGGGGGCGCGGGGCCGGAGGCGCGGGTAGGGATCCACCTGGAGCGGGGGGTGGAGATGGTCGTCGCCCTGCTGGCGACGGTCAAGGCGGGGTGCGCCTACGTCCCGCTGGAGCCCGGCTATCCCGCGGAGCGCCTGGCGTTCATGCTGGCGGACGCCGGCGTCTCCGTGCTGGTGACGCAGGATGCGCTGCGCGCGGCGTTCCCCGTCCCGGACGGCGTCCCCGTGGTGAGCGTGGACGGCGACGCGGAGCGGATCGCGGCGGAGCCGGCGGAGAACCCCGGCCGCGGCACGGGGCCGCGCGGGCTGGCGCATGTCATCTACACCTCCGGGAGCACGGGCGTCCCCAAGGGGGTGGGGATCGAGCATCGCGGCGTCGTGCGCCTGGTGCGGGAGACCGACCGCCTGGCGCTGGGGCCGGGGGACCGTGTGGCCCAGGCATCCACCGTGGCCTTCGACGCGGCGACCTTCGAGGTCTGGGGCGCGCTGCTGAACGGGGCAACGCTGGTCGTCATCCCCCGCGACGTGGTCCTGGCGCCGGAGCGGCTGGAGGCGGCGCTGCGCGCGGAGGGCGTCACCGTCCTCCTCCTGGCCACCGCGCTCTTCAACCAGGTGGCGCGGGAGCGGCCCGCCGCCTTCGCGGGGCTGCGCGCGGTGCTCTTCGGGGGCGAGGCGGCGGACGCGGCCGCGCTGCGGGCGGTGCTGCGCGCCGGGCCGCCGGACCGGCTGGAGAACGTCTACGGGCCCACGGAGAACACCGCCTTCAGCACCTGCCACGTGGTGGACGGCGTGGCGGCGGACGCCGTGACCGTGCCGATCGGCCGCCCGATCCCCAACTCCACGGCGTACGTGCTGGACGGGGCCCTGCGGCCGCTGCCGCCGGGGCTTCCCGGCGAGCTGTACGTGGGGGGCGACGGCGTGGCCCGCGGCTACCTGGGCCGCCCCGCGCTCACCGCGGAGCGCTTCGTCCCCGATCCCTTCGCCTCCGTCCCGGGCGCGCGGATGTACCGCACGGGCGACCGCACGCGCTGGAGGGAATCCACTCACGCACTCACGCACTCACGCACTCACGCACTGGAGTTCCTGGGCCGCCTGGACGGGCAGGTGAAGATCCGCGGCTTCCGCATCGAGACGGGGGAGATCGAAGCCGCCGTGCGGTCGTTCCCCGGGGTCACGGAGTGCGTGGTCGTGGCGGCGGGGAAGGGCGGAGAGCGGCGGCTGGTGGCGTACGTCGTCGGCGGGGCGGACGCGGACGCGGTGCGCGACCACCTGCGCCGCACCCTGCCGGACTACATGGTGCCGGCCGCCTTCGTCGCGCTGGACCGGCTCCCCCTGACGCCCAACGGCAAGCTGGACCGCCGCGCCCTCCCCGCGCCGGAGCGCGCCGCGCGCGAGCACGTAGCGCCGCGCACGCCCGCGGAGGAGGTGCTGGCGGGGATCTGGGCGGAGGTGCTGCGGGTGGAGCGCGTGGGCGCCACGGACGACTTCTTCGCCCTGGGCGGCCACTCGCTGCTGGCCACGCGCGTCATCTCCCGCGTCCGTGCCGCCTTCGGGGTGGAGCCGACCGTCCGCACGCTCTTCGAGGCGCGCACGCTGGCGGAGCTGGCGCGGGCCGTGGAAGGGATGCGCCGCGGGGACGACGATGCGCTGCCGCCGGTCCTTCCCGTGGAGCGGACGGGGGCGCTGCCGCTTTCCTTTGCGCAGGAGCGGCTCTGGCTGGAGGACCGGCTGCGGCCGGAGAGCGCGGTCTACAACGTCCCCGCGGGCGTGCGGCTGCGGGGCGCGCTGGACGCGGACGCGCTGGAACGCGCCCTGGGCGAGGTCGTCCGCCGGCACGAGGCGCTGCGGACGACCTTCGCGGAGCGCGACGGCGCGCGCGTGCAGGTGGTCCACCCCTTCACCGGCTTCGCGCTCCCGGTCGAGGAGCTGCCGGGGCGGGAGGAGGCGGACCGCGAGGCCATCGTGCGCGAGCGGATGGATGTGGAGGCGGCGCGGCCGTTCCACCTGGAGCGCGGGCCGCTCTTCCGCGCGCGGCTGCTGCGCCTGGCGCCGGACGACCACGCGCTGCTGGTCTGCATGCACCACGTGGTGACCGACGGGTGGAGCATGGGCGTGCTCTTCCGCGAGCTGGCCGCGCTCTACGCCGCCTTCCGCGAGGGCCGTCCGTCGCCGCTTCCCGAGCTGCCGGTCCAGTATCCCGACTTCGCCGTGTGGCAGCGCGGCCGCGCGCGGGCGGACGCCATGGCGCGGCACCTGGCGTACTGGCGGGAGCGGATGGCGGGTGCGCCCGCCCTGCTGGAGCTGCCGACGGACCGGCCCCGGCCGCCCCGGCGCTCGGACGCCGGCGGCGGCGTCCCCATCGACCTGCCGGCGGAGCTGGCGGGGCGGCTGGAGGCGCTGGCCCGCGCGGAGGGCGCGTCGCTCTACATGGTGCTGCTCGCCGCCTTCCAGCTCCTCCTCGGCCGGTACGCGGGGAGCGAGGACGTGGTGGTGGGGAGCCCTGTGGCGGGGCGCACGCGGCCGGAGACGGAGGGGCTGATCGGGTTCTTCGTCGACACGGTGGTGCTGCGGACGGCGCTGGGGGGCGACCCGACCTTTCGCGCGCTCCTGGGCCGCGTGCGCGCGGGGACGCTGGAGGCGTACGAGCACCAGGAGCTGCCGTTCGAGACGCTGGTGGCGGAGTTGCGGCAGGAGCGGTCGCCCGGCCACTCCCCCGTCTTCCAGGTGGTGGTCGCCCTGCACAACGCCGACGGCTCGGGCGGGGAGCTCCCCGGGCTCTCCGTCGAGCCGGTGGCGACGGAGATCGGGACGGCGATGTTCGACCTCTCCCTCCTCCTCGCGCCGCACGCGGGGGGCGTGGGGGGGACGCTGGTGTATGCGTCCGACCTGTGGGAGCGCGAGACCATCGTCCGCATGGCCGGCCACTTTCGCCGGGTGCTGGAGCAGGTGGCGGAGAACGCGGACCGGCGCCTGTCGGAGCTCGACCTGCTGGACGAGCCGGAGCGCCGGCGGCTGCTGGACGAGTGGAGCGGGGTGGATGCGCCGTATCCCTCGGACGCGTGCCTCCACGGGCTCTTCCAGACGCAGGTGGCGCGCACGCCGGACGCCGCCGCCCTGCTGCACGCGCACGAGGCCCTCACCTACGCGGCGCTGAACGCGCGGGCCAACCGCATCGCGCACCACCTGCGGCGGCTCGGGGTCGGTCCGGAGACGCGGGTGGGGATCTGCCTGGAGCGCTCGCCGGAGCTGGTCGCCGGCATCCTGGGGATTCTGAAAGCGGGCGGCGCCTACGTCCCGCTGGACCCGGCGTGGCCGGCGGAGCGGCTGGCGCTGATGCTGGCGGATTCCGCCGCCCCCGTACTCGTCACGTCGGACGCGACGGCGGGCGTGCTCCCCGCCATGCCGCACGTGCGGCTGGTGCGGGTGGACGCGGACGCCGCGGTGATTGCGCGGGAGCCGGCGGAGAACCCGGAGAGCGGCGCGCGGCCGGAGAACCTGGCGTACCTCATCTACACCTCCGGGAGCACGGGGCGGCCCAAGGGCGTGGCCATCCAGCACGGGAGCGCGGCGGCGCTGCTGGCGTGGGCGTGGGAGACGTTTTCCGCGGGCGAGCTGGACGGGATGCTGGCGTCCACCTCCGTCTGCTTCGACATGAGCGTGTTCGAGCTGTTCGCCCCGCTCACCCGCGGGGGGCGCGTGATCCTGGTGGAGAACGCGCTGGCCCTGCCGTCGTCGCCCCACGCGGGCCAGGTGCGGCTGGTCGACACCGTCCCCTCCGCCATGCGGGCCCTGCTGGAGGCGGACGGCCTTCCCCCCGGGGTGCGGACGGTGAACCTGGGCGGCGAGCCGCTGGAGCAGGATCTGGTGGACGCGCTCTACGCGCGCGGCGTGGAGCGCGTGTTCGACCTGTACGGCCCGTCGGAGGACACCACCTTCAGCACCGTGTCCCTGCGCCGCGCGGGCGGCACGCCGGACATCGGCACCGCCCTCCCCAACTCCCGCGCGTACGTGGTGGACGCGGGGCTGCGGCTGGTGCCCGCCGGGGTGCCGGGCGAGCTCTGCCTGGCGGGTGCGGGGCTGGCGCGCGGGTACCTGGGCCGCCCCGCGCTCACCGCGGAACGCTTCGTCCCGGACCCGTTCTCGCGCCAGCCGGGCGGGCGGATGTACCGCACGGGCGACCGGGTGCGCTGGAAAGAAAGTGCGTCAGTGCGTGAGTGCGTGAGTGCGTCAGTGGGGGAAGTGCAGGAGGCCGCCCACGAGCAGCGAGACCAGCTGTCGTCCACTAACGCACTAACGCACTCACGCACTCACGCACTGTCGTACCTGGGCCGCCTGGACCACCAGGTGAAGATCCGCGGCTTTCGCGTGGAGCCGGGGGAGGTGGAGGCCGCGCTGCGCCGCCACCCCGGCGTGGCCGAGGCCGCCGTGGTGGCGCGGACGGAAGACTCCGGCGACCGGCGGCTCGTCGCGTACGTCGCCGGCGCCGCGGGGGACGACGAGCTGCGCGCGCACCTGCGGCAGAGCCTGCCGGAGTACATGGTCCCTGCCGTCTTCGTGCGGCTGGAGCGCCTGCCCCTCACGCCCAGCGGCAAGATCGACCGCCGCGCCCTTCCCGCGCCGGAGGCCGCACCCGCGCGGGAGCGGCCCCGCGGCGGGGGGACGCCGGTGGAGGAGGTGCTCGCCGCCATCTGGGCGGACGTGCTGCGGGTGGAGCACGTGGGGGGCGACGACAACTTCTTCCACCTGGGCGGCCACTCGCTCCTGGCCACCACCGTCGTGGCGCGCGTGCAGGAGGCGCTGGGCGTGCGGCTCCCCCTGAGCGCGCTCTTCCAGTCTCCGACGGTGGCGGAGCTGGCGGCGCGGGTGGAGTCGCTGCGCCGCGCGGGCGCGCCCGCGCTCCCGCCCGTGGTGCCGGTGCCGCGCGACGGCGACCTGCCCCTTTCCTGGGCGCAGGAGCGGCTCTGGTTCCTGGACCGGCTGCAGCCAGGCCTGGCGTTCTACAACGTGCCCTTCGCCCTCTGGCTGGGCGGGGCGCTGGACGCGCGGGCGCTGGAGCGGGCGCTGGGCGAGATCGTCCGCCGACACGAGGTGCTGCGGACCACGTTCCACGAGCGGGACGGCGCCGCGCACCTGCGCGTGGCGCCCTTCGCCGGCTTCCGCCTGCCGGTCGACGACCTGTCGTCCGCGGCGGACCCGGAGGCCGACGCCCGGCGCCGCGCGGCGGACGAGGCGGCGCGGCCGTTCGACCTGCAGGCGGGACCCCTCTTCCGAGCGCGGCTGCTGCGGCTGGGCGCGGAGGAGCACGTGCTGCTGGTCTCCATGCATCACGCCGTGAGCGACGAGTGGAGCCTGGGCGTGCTCTTCCGCGAGCTCTCCGCCGGGTACGCGGCCGCCCTGGACGGGCGCGGATCGCCGCTGCCCGAGCTCGCCGTACAGTACGCGGACTACACCGTCTGGCAGCGCGGGCAGCTGCGGGGCCAGGCGCTGGAGGGGCAGCTGGCGTACTGGCGCCAGCGGCTGGCGGGCGCGCCGGCGCTCATCGAGCTCCCCGCGGACCGCCCCCGCCCGGCGCTGCAGACGCACCGCGGCGCCAGCGAGCCCTTCCGTTTTCCGGCAGCGCTGCTCCGCGGGCTGGAGGCGCTGGGCCGCGGCGAGGGCGCCACGCTGTACATGGTGATGCTGGGCGCCCTGCAGGCGCTGCTCTCGCGGTACGGCGGCGGCGACGACGTGGTGGTGGGAAGCCCGATCACGGGGCGGATGCGGCACGAGACCGAGGGGCTGATCGGCTTCTTCGCCAACACGCTCGTGCTGCGGACGGACCTGTCCGGCGATCCGCCCTTCCGCGAGGTGCTGCGGCGGGCGCGGGAGACGGCGCTGGGCGCCTACGACCACCAGGACGTCCCCTTCGAGCGGCTGGTGGAGGAGCTGCAGCCCGAGCGCTCGCTGGGCCACTCCCCCCTCTTCCAGGTGATGCTCCTGCAGGGCGCGGGTGATCCCGGGGGGCTGGACCTTCCCGGCGTGGAGCTCCGGCCGTTCGGGGCGGGGACGGAGACGAGCAAGTTCGACCTGACGCTCGCCTTCATCCCCGACGCGAACGGGATGGGCGGTTCGATGGAGTACAGCACCGACCTGTTCGAGCGCGCCACGGTGCGGCGGATCCTGGGACACCTGCGGCGCGTGCTGGAGCAGGTCGTCGCGGATCCGGATACGCGCGTCTCCGCCCTGGAGCTGCTGGGGGCGGACGAGCGGCGCCTGGTGCTGGACGAGTGGAACGGCACGGACGCCCCGTTCCCCGCGGACGCCTGCGTGCACCACCTGGTGGAGGCGCAGGCGCGGCGGACGCCGGATGCCCTCGCCGTGGTGCACGGAGAGAAGGAGCTCACCTACCGCGCGCTGAACGAGGCGGCGAACGGTCTGGCGCACCGGCTGGCGGCGCTGGGCGTGGGGCCCGAGGCGCGGGTGGGGATCTGCCTGGAGCGCGGGCCGGCGATGGTGGCCGCCGTGCTGGCCGTGCTCAAGGCGGGCGGCGCGTACGTGCCGCTGGATCCCGGCTATCCCGCGGCGCGCCTGGCCTTCATGGCCGCGGACTCGGCGATGCACGTGCTGCTGACGCAGGCGTCGCTGCGGGACGCCCTTCCCGCGCTGGACGGCGTGCGGGTGCTGCACGTGGACCGGATGGAGGACGCCCGCGCGGACGATCTCGCGTCCGGCGCGGGACCGGCGAACCTGGCGTTCGTGCTGTACACGTCCGGCTCCACCGGTACGCCCAAGGGGGTGGCGATGCCGCACAACGCGCTGGTGAACCTGGTGTGGTGGCACCTGCGCGAGTGGCCGCGGCCGCAGCGCACGCTGCAGTTCTCGTCGCTGAGCTTCGACGTCTCGTTCCAGGAGATCGCGACCACGCTGGCGTCCGGTGGAACGCTGGTGCTGGTGGATGACGACCTGCGGCGCGATCCCGGCGAACTGCTGGGGTACATGGCGCGCCAGGGCGTGGAGCGGCTGTGCCTTCCCTTTGTGGCCCTGCAATCCCTCGCCGCCGCGGCCGCGGAACAGGGAATGGAGGGCCCGCCCGGCTGATCCGAAATCCGCAGAAAGAATGGTCTCGCCCATCAATCGAAATCACCAGCCGCCAGCCGCCAGGCAGGGCGGGCGACCGGGTGCGCGGCATTCCGGTCCAGGGCGAGCGCGGCGGCGGTGGCGCTGGTGCACTCGCTACTCGACCAACGCCTTCCCGACCTGGGCAGGGGGCGATGAGCATTTTTTTATTTTTTCGGGAGATGCGGTGCGCTCGATCGGTCTCCGGAGCGCACGGGAGCGGCCGCCCGGACCATTCACGACCGTACCGTGCTCGGCACGGGCGAGGGCGCGCGGGGCAGGCCCGTGATGGTGAACACGGACGACATCCTCATCGCCCGCTGATACCAGGCCCTCTGATATGATTCGCTGTGCATTCACGCACCCCTCGTATTACGCAGAGACGCAGAGAAGAAAGACGAGCCGCAGAGAACTCCAGCTGTTCTCTGTGGCTCGTCTTTCTTCGTTTGCGCGCGGCCCCGTCCGTCGCCGCGGATCCATCAGCGGAAGCACGGATCACATCGCCTTTGGCCGAGAGGCCGGCGTCAGCGGCGTCCGCTCCGGCGGCAGGGCGGCGATGCGCGCCTCCGCTTCCCGCGCTTCCTCCGCTCGTCCCAGGGCACGGAGCACCGACGCGCGCACTTCCAGCCCCCGCTTCCGGTCCCCGGTGGCCGCGCCGGGGCCGTGCCCGTCGACCTCGACCGCCTTCCGCGACCACCGCTCCGCGCGGGAAAGGTCGCCCCGCGCCATCAGGATCCCCGCCATGCGCGTCAGGTTGCGGGCGAGCAGGGACGTGCCCTCCACACCCGCCCCGCAGGCGCTGGAGACCGCTCGGCGGCAGAGCTCCTCCGCGCGCGCGGCGTCCCCCTGCTCCAGGGCAAGGGCCGCAAGGTTGTTGTAGCAGAGCGCCACATCTACGTGGGCGGGTCCGTGAAGCTGGAGGAACGTTCGCAGCGCCCGCTGGTAGAGCGGCTCCGCTTCCTGGTAACGCTTGCGGCCCTGGAGAAAGAATCCGAACTCGACGGCGGCGTTGGCCGCCTGCCGGCCGTCCTCGCCGGCAAAGCGCGCAAGGATGTCGAGCTGCCGCCGGTACAGCTGCTCGGCCAGGGCGTCCTCGTTCCGCAGCGCATGGTGCTCGGCGAGCGAGACCGCCGCGACCGCGGAAAGAAACCCGTCCCCGCCGTCGATCTCCCTCGCCAGCGCCTCGACCCTGGCGTGCAGCGGGGCCGCGTCGGCGTACCGGCCCAGCTCGTCGTACAGGTGGGCCAGCGCGTCCGTGGCGAAGACCACGTAGCTGGTCGGGGGCGCGGACGACCGCTCGTACGTGGCGATCGCTTCCCGGTAGTACGACTCCGCTCCGGCGGCGTCGCTCCGGTCGTGGTGCAGGGAGCCCAGGTTGTAGATGACCTTGGCGACGTCCGGGTGATCGTCGCCCAGGTAGCGGCGCATGATGGAGAGCGACCGGGTGAACCGCGCCTCGGCTTCCTGATGCTCTCCGGCGTCGCGATTCAGGGTTCCCAGGTTCACCAGGCTGTACGCCACGTCCAGGTGCTCGGGGCCGAGCACCTCTTCGCGCAGCCGCAGCGAGCGCTCCAGCATGGCTTTCGCCTCCTGGAAGCGGCCCTGGTGCTTGTAGAGCACTCCCAGGTTGTCGAGGCTGGACCCCAGGACAGGGCTGCGGGGGCCGAGGGCCCGTTCCCGCAGCTCCAGGGCGCGCGCGTAATACGCCTCGGCCTCCGCGTACCGCCCCTGCTCGTAGTACAGCACTCCGAAGCCGTTGAGCACGTACGCGACACCAGGGTCGTCCCGGCCCAGTGCCGCCTCCTTGAGCGCCAGCGCGCGCTGCAGCGAGCGCTCCGCGAGCTCGTACTGCGCCTCGTCCCGGAGAACGGACGCGTAGTTCAGCAGGCTGGTGCCCAGGAGGGCCGGGTCCGGGTCGTCCGACTCCTCGTTCACAAGGACGGCCGCACGCAGAAGCGTCCCGGCGTCCGCGTTCTTGCCGCGGTTCGACAGGTACAGCCCCGCGTTGTTCAGCATCAGCGCGGCCACGGGCGAATAGAGCGCCAGGGCCTCCAGGTGCCGCAGGGCCGACTCGACGTGCGGGAGCATGCGGTCGCAGTGCGGCCACCGCTCCGTCTCGGTGCACCCGATCAGGCCGTACGCCAGCGAAGCCACCGCCTGGCCCAGGCACCGCGCCTGCTCGTCGGGTTGCAGCCGGTCCCGGACCACGGCCTGCACGAGCGGGTGCACCCGGTACGACGGCTCGTCCTCCGCGCGGCGAACCAGCGAGTACCGCACCAGGGGCGCGAGCACCTCGTCCACCAGCAGCGGGTCCTCCGCGGCACCGGAGAGCGCCGCACCCAGGCCGGTCGGCAGGCTGCCGGCAACATCCGTGAACAGGCTGAGCGGCACGTCGTCCGAGCCCAGAAAGGCGCTCACGCGGAGCAGCTCGGCCGCGGCGGCCGACGTCTCCTCCACCTGCTCGAAGTTCATGGTCCAGGTGGTGGCCACCGAGGCGGGGTAATCGCCCGCGACGGGCGCCGCCTGGTCCAGCAGCCGCAGCCGGCGTTTGCGGTAGCTCTTGAGGAAGGCGGAGAAGGTGGCCTGGTGCGCGGCGATGAACGCCCCGGCCTGCTCCAGCGCGAGCGGCAGGAACCCGAGCTCTTCCACCAGCTCCAGGAGCGCCGCGCGCTCCGGCCCTTCGCCCCGGCCGGTGCGCTCCAGCAGGAACTGCCGGGCCTCGCCGGCGGTGAGCACGTCCAGCACGATGGGACGCGCGATCCCGACGCTGTGCAGCACGGGAGAGCGGGAGGTGACCAGGACGTGGCCCCTGCGAAACCGCGGCAGGAAGTCGCGCAGGATCTCCGGCTGGTCGGCGTTGTCGAAGATCAGCAGCCAGTCCTCGTTGGCCTCCAACCAGCGCAGCACCGCTTCTACCGTCCTGGCGATCTCCTGCGCGTTCTGCTCCGGGAGGTCCAGCGCCCGCGCGATCACCGAAAAACCGGCATGGATGGAGGCGACGTCCGCGGCGTGCAGCCAGAACACGGCGCGGTACCGGTCCCGGTAGCGGTACGCGTACTCGATCGCCGCCTGCGTCTTTCCCACGCCCCCCAGCCCGGTGACGGCACGAATGCGCGGCGTTTCCCCCGTGCTCGCGGCCTCGAAGCTCGCGTGCAGGGCCTCCAGGGCATCCACGCGCCCGGCGAAGAAGTCGTTCCTGCCCGGCACCGTCCAGGGCCGCAGAAAGTCCTGCTGCCGGGCGCGGGCGGCCACCGGGGATAGCGGTCCCAGCGGGGGAGCCGCCCGGCCGGGCGGCCGCGAGAGATGGGCCACGAGGCCGGCGTATCCCTCGGGGGTGTCTACGCGAAAGTACGGGTAGCCCCGGAACGGGACGGGGATGTGGCGGACGTCCTCCTCGCCGAAGACCAGCGGAACGAAGCGGTCGTTCAGGACGTCGTTGTCGTAGAAGTACTGATAGATCAGGTGGCCTTCCCAGCGCACCCCGCGTCCCCGCCCCCGCTCCTCCTCTCCCATCACGCGGCTGGCGTAGGTCTCGGTGCAGACCATGAGGACGAACTCGGCCTCGCGGATCTTCCGCTCCATCCAGCGGGGCCACCCCTCTCGCGGCCAAGGTTCGTACTGGTCCAGGTCGCAGTCCATCCCATCCGACCGCAGCCGCCCCGCCAGCCGCAGCACCCGGTCCAGGTGGTCCGGCGAGTCGTGGCTGTAGCTGATGAAGACCTTCGGGTTCACCCGATGGATCGTGGTCATTCTCCGATCCAGCTCGATGGGTGCGTGGGGAGTGGCTCGGCACTCTGCCCGCCGCGTCCGCTCACATGAACGCGTGCGCGTTCCGTCGGCGCGGGGGCGGCGCGGCGGAGCACGCGCGAGAGAAAGGGGAGCCTCCGAGTCCGCGAGGAGGACCGTGACTCGCGTGTACCGGGCGGTCGCGCCGGCACCGTTCTCCACAAGCTACTCGTCCGCCTCCCTCGATCAAGTCACTTCATCACCGGCCTGCCGTAGAGGATCGATCCCCAGTTGCTCTGCGCTTCGGACGGCAGCGCCGCCTTCTGCACCGGTCGATCACGCCCGGGTACATCGCCATGCACGTGCACTGGATCAGGCGCGGGCACGAAGAGGACGCGCTCGCGCTCTTCCACGCGTGGGCCGCCGGTGTTCGGGGAGCTGGCGAAAACCGGCAAGGTGGTGCGTGGGCGCAGATGATGGAAGACACGGCCGTCACGGGTGGCTGGTGGTGCCTGGTGCGGTATCCCATCGGGTCTTTCCGTGCTCGACGATGTCGCCGCCTCGCTGACGCAGTTCGAGATGCCGCGGCTCAAGGGCTTCGAGATCCGCCGCGAGACGTCGAAGCGCAACGGATCCTGCGGGTTCTGCACGCCGCACAGGGCGGGACGGGCTCCGCCACGATGAGCGGACCTTCCGCAAATTTGGCAAAACATCTGTCGGGACGGCACGCTGCAAACTGGTATGCGCGTTGCATTTCGCGGGGGCAGCGCCGCCGCGGAAGGCCAGGCGGCCACAGGGTTGTCACAGTTGCTTTGCTACCTCAGGAGGTGACTCATGGCAATCGTTCCCTATCGTTCCGCGACCGAGCTGTTCCGCCCGTTCTTCGAGAACTTCCTGGAGACGGGGTGGGGCGGCCGCATGGCGGGGATGGACCTGCTGCGCACCCCCAGCGCGGACGTCATGGAGACGGACGACGAGATCCGCGTGACGGTGGAGCTGCCGGGGATGCGGCGGGAGAACATCGAGGTGAGCATGGAGAACAACGTGCTCACCATCACCGGAGAAAAGAAGGAAGAGCGCAGGGAGCAGGACGAGAACGACCGCTGGCACCTGGCCGAGCGCCGGTACGGGCGGTTCACCCGCTCCTTCGTGCTGCCGGCGGAGGTCGAGTCGGAGCGCATCCAGGCGCACTTCCAGGATGGCGTGCTCCACGTGGCCATCCCCAAGAGCGAGAAGGCCCGGCCGCGCCGCATCGAGATCCGCGGCGGCGACGACCAGAGGCAGCTGGACGCGGGCTCGTCTCGCTGATGCAGCAGGAAAGCCGGAGGCACCCGCCTCCGGCTGTTCTTCGTGTGCCCCTCTCGGAAAGTCTGCCGGCTTTGCTGACAGCGTGCGAGACGGTCGTCCAGCGTCAGGCACGCGGCTTTCACCATCCCGGGTTTGGTTCTTGCATCTTAAATGTACGCCGGGTAAGGGGATAGGCGGAATTGCCGCGTCCGCCGGGCGGCCGCGGGCGTGAACTGCTGGGCGGCAGGGGAGAGTCCGGCCGGGTCGCGATACCAGCGCGGCGGGAGGAGGTCACCATGCGAAACGCAGCATGGCCGCTGCGGTGGGTCACGGCCGCGGCGCTGGCGGGCGCGCTCGGCTTTGGCGGGTCCCAGGCGCTGGCGGCGCCGCACGTGCCGGACCCGCCCGGAACGTGCAACCCGGGGCAGTGCATGAGCACCTGCCGGCTGGCGGGATACGACGGAGGGCGCTGCTTCAGCGGGGACTGCCTGTGCTACCGGCAGATTTCCCCATGACCGCGGGCAGATTGTGCAGGAGGTGGATCATGCCCCACATGCATCGCTGGCTGGTTCCGGCCGCGGCGGCGGCCGCGCTGGGGTTCGGCGCTTCGCAGGCGCTGGCGGCCCCCGCGGAAAGGGACGGGCCGCCCAGGTGCCAGCCCCGCGGCTGCGACGTCTCGTGCCGGGCCATGGGCGCCACGCGCGGCGAGTGCCACGACGGGCAGTGCCTCTGCGTGTTCGTGTCGCACTGAGACGCCGGCCGCCATCGGCCTGGAGAACACGAGAACCAGAGAGCCCGTTCGGCGTCGGTCCGCGCCGGACGGGCTCTCGCCCCTTCTGCTGGCGCGGTCCGTTGCCCCGCCAGCTCCACCTCGGGCGCGGGCGCGGCCAGGGATGGGAGCGGCGGACCCACATCCTCACTGCCTGTTCGCGACTCGGCGCGGCGGCTGATCCACCCGCGCAGCGGATCGGGGATCGCCTGCAGCACGCGCGGCGCGGAGACGATGCGGTTGATCCCCGGCGACTCCACGTCCTCGCAGGTGTACGCCAAGCGATGAGCCGCCCAGCATGCCGCGCAGGGTGTCTCCGCGCGGCCAGCGGATGCGCCCGCGGGCGGGCGGCGGCCTTCACCTCCGGGATGCCGCGGCACAGGGGCTTCGAGATCCGCCTGCGCGGGAGGTCGGAGCGCGACTGCCGCGGCTCCTGCGCGTGCTGCCCTGGGCGTCGTTACGACCCGGACGACCCCCACTGGCCGCACAGGATGGCCCACGTGGCCAGGGCCCCGTTGTAGCTGGTGTAGACGCCGTAGGTGTCGTAGAGGATCGATCCCCAGTTGCTCTGCGCCTCGGACGGCAGCGCCGCGTTCTGCACCGGGTCCGACACGTTGCGCACCGAGCCGAACGGGGTGCCGCGCTCCTGGCACACCTTCCACAGCACCGCGTCGTCCATCTCGATGACCGCGTACTGGTCGTAGCTCCCCGAGGTGGTGCCCACCACGAACGAGGAGGTCGTGAGCAGCGACGTGCCCTGCGGCGTCAGGTCGTTGATGGCCGGCGGGGTCCGGCCGTAGTCCAGCCCGCCGGGATCCAGCTCGTCCAGCGAGTACCCGCCGTGGCACGCCTGGTCGAAGTGCGAGGCGAGGGACTGGAGGTCGGATCCGGTGGTGGGGACCGGAAAGAGGAGCGACGGGAAGCCGCCTGCGCCGAGCACCGCGTGGCTGGGCTGCCACCCGTTCGAGTACGTGGGCCACGTCCCGCTGCCGGTGTCCAGCGTCGCCGCGTTGACGATGTTCACCGTGCCGATGGCGTCGGTGAGCCGCGACCCGCCGGCCGTGCCGATGGAAAGGATCAGCCCCGGCTTCACGTAGTCGATCAGCATCCCCGCGAGCTGTTCCAGGCACGCCTCGCCGTTTTCCTCGTCCAGGTGCACGTTGGACTTCAGCAGCAGCACCCGGTGCCCGGCGACTTCCACCAGGCGGTAGTAGCCCCAGTAGCAGTCGCTGCCGTCGCACCCGCACCCGCTGTCGCTCGCCCCTTTCCAGTACTTCTGCCATCCGGACCAGTAGCCGGTGTTGCGCGCGGAGTACGGCATCGGCTCTCCGGTGGGGCAGAACACCTGCTGCATGGCCGCCCACTCCGCCTCGGCCCAGGTGATCACCACGGCGTCCGCCTCGGGCAGGTAGTCGCCGGGTGTGTCGAGCATGGTGGGCGCCTGCTGGCCCACGGCGCCATAGTCCACCGCTGGCAGGTCCGGGCCGTCACTGATCCCGATGCCGTGGACGCTGCATCCCGACGAAGCATCCAGCCGGCTGGGGTGCCTGTTCTCGCTCATTGTCGCCTCGGGTGATGTGGATGGAAACGAAGCCGCCCCGCCCGGAATCATGTGGGTGCGGCAGGGCGGGAAAGCGTGGGCGAAGGGTGTCGGCGCGCCGTCGGGCGCAGGATGTGTCGCCCGGCGGCGGCGGGTTTACCACGGCGGGCCGTACGGGCTCTCTGCTGCTCCAGGTCCGTCACCCCGCCAGCTCCACCTCCGGCGCAGGACGCAGCCACCGGATGCGCATCGGGGCGGCGGAGCGCTCGGCGGTGATGGCGCGCGCGAGGTGCGTGGCGGCGTAGTGGGAGCCGGAGACGAAGCGCATCAGCGGGCCGAAGCTGTGGGCGGCGGGGGCGCCCAGGAAGTGGAGGCCGGGAATCGACGACTCCATCCCCGCCGCCAGCACCGGGTAGCCGCCGGCGTGGCGCAGTCCGCCGAGCAGCCCGGGCGAAAGGAAAGGGTAGCGCCTGGCGTCCACCTGGTAGCCGGTGGCGAGCAGCACGTGGTCGCAGGCGCAGCGCGTGCCGTCGTCCAGCGTCACCGTCACCTCCCTGCCGGACGAGGAGGCGCGGACGACGCGGCGGCCGGTGCGGAGGGTCACCTCAGCCAGCCGCGGCCGCAGCCACTGCGAGCCGGCGGGACGGATGGCGCGGCGGCTGATCCACCCGCGCAGCGGATCGGGGATCGCCTGCAGCACGCGCGGCGCGGAGATGATGCGGTTGATCCCCGGCGGGCCCACGTCCTCGCGGGTGTACGCCAGCCGGTACAGGGCGCCCAGCGTGCCGCGCACGGTGTCGCCGTGCAGCCAGTAGATGCGCGGCGCGCGGGCGACGACCTGCACCTCCGCCCCCGCCTCGTGCAGGAGCGCGGCGGACTCCAGCGCGCTCTGCCCGCCGCCCACCACCAGCACGCGGCGTCCGGCGAAGACGGAGAGGTCGCGGTGCTCCGCGACGTGCGACGCCCGGTCCGCGGGGAGGTCGCGCACCTCCGCCGGCCGGCGCGCGAAGGGCGCGATCCCCGCCGCCACGACCACGCGGCGCGCGCGGAGCGTCTCCCCGTCCTCCATCCGCACCCGGAAGCCGGCGTCCGCCCGGTCGATCCGCTCCACCCGGCGGTCCTCCAGCTGCGGCACCGCGCGCGCCTGCATCCACCTCCCGTAGGCGATGAAGTCCTCCAGCGGGACGGGGCGGTCCAGCGCGCCGCCGCGGGACGCCTCGTACGCGTCCAGCGAGTGCGGCCCGTCCGGGTCGCCGATGTGGGACGCCTCCCACGACGAGCGCAGCTTCATTCCGCGCGGCATGGCGGCCCAGAAGTCCATCGCCCGCCCGAAGACGCGGGTCTCCACCCCCGCCGCGCGCAGCCGCGCCGCCGCCGCCAGGCCGTAGGGGCCGGCCCCGATCACCACCGTCTGACAGTCGCTCATGGAAGTCGCTCAGTATCCGCGTTTGACGGCCAGGTAGGGGACCAGCGCCAGCTCCGCCAGGCCGGGGAGCGGATCCTCGCGGCAGAAGACGGACTCCGCGTCCGCCCTCCGCAGGCTCCCCAGGTAGTCCAGCACACCCGTGCGGCGGGAGGCCACCTCCAGCACGCCCGTGGGCAGGTCCGTCACCAGGCGCACCCAGCGGACGCCGGGACGGGCGCGGCAGGTGCGCACGCGCTCGCCGGCCTGGTCCGCGAAGAGGAGGGCAGGGAAGTCCACCCCGGCCGCGCGGCCCAGGGTGTGGTATCCCCAGGTGCGCGCGTTCACGTCCAGCACCTTGAAGCGCCCGTCCCGGGGATCCTGCTTGAACTCCACCTCCGCCAGCCCGTAGTAGCCCATCCCGCGCAGCAGCCGCAGCGCCAGCTCCTCCACCGCCGGCTCCTCCACTGTCTCCACGTAGGTGCTGGCCCGGCCGAACTCCGGGGGATGCTGGCGCAGGCGCCGGGCGGTCATGCTGGCCACGGAGCGCCCGTTCTTGAAGAAGGTGCAGAACGAGTACTGCCGCGTTCCGTCTCCCGGGATGAGCTCCTGCACCATCACCTCGCCCGGACCGCAGAGCGCGGCGGCCTGGCGCACGCGCTCCACCAGCTCCGCGCGGGTGTCGGCGCGCCACGCCTTGACCCGGGTGGCGTAGATGAAGTGCTCCTTGATCGCCGGCTTCACGGCGAAGGGGCCTTCCCCGTCCAGCGCCGCCGCCTCGTCCGGGCCGTTCACGTACCAGGTGCGCGGCGCGGGGACGTCCAGCTGCGCGGCCAGCTCGTGGGTGTTGCGCTTGTCCCACGCCCAGCGCGTCACCTCCCACTCGGGGACGGGGACGCGATAGCGCTCCGAGAGGCGGACGCGCGCCTTCGCCATCGCCGCCACCGTCTCGTCGCGGGTGGGATAGAGCACCCAGCCGTCCAGCCCCAGCCGGCTGCCCACCTGGAGGAGCGAATCGACCGTGCGCCCGTGGTCGCGCAGGTCGGGGACGCGCACGTGGTGCGTGCACCAGCGGGAGAAGCGGGAGATGGAGCGCTCGTCGTCGATCACGCAGACGGGGATGCCGCGCCGGCCCAGGCTGCGGACGATCCCCAGCCCGTTGAAGTCGCCGCCGACCACCACGGCGCCGCCGGGGCGCGCGGGGACGGGGAGGAGGGCGGGCGGGGCGGGGCGGTCCAGCCGGGCGGGCGCTGCGGGCGCGGCGGTGGGGGTCATCGGCGGGTCTCCCAGAGGCGGAGGGCGAAGTCCTGCAGGGTCATGCAGTCGATGTCGCCGGTGACGGACAGGGCGCTGCGCGCGCCGGCCGGCCAGCGGCCCAGGCGCACCAGCGGCCCGCGCGAGGACTCTACGGCGGCCAGGACGCGCTTCTCGTCCGTCCGCCCGTGCACGTCCACCCACGCGCCGAAGCGGGCGGGGTCCTCGCCGCGCTCGGCGGGGAACCCCTCCTCCGCCAGGAAGGCGAGCACGGACGGCGGGGTGCGGGGGGAGACGCCCACCACCGGCTTGCGCTCCGCCGCCACCTCGAGCTCCCACGCCGGAGAGATGCGGTCCTCGCCGTGCCAGGGGATCGTCTCGATCCCGGAGAGGCCGCGCACCAGCAGCGTGGCCTGGGGGTCGCCGTCCATCCGCACGCGGTAGCGGCCGCCGTCCAGCGGCATCACCTCCAGCCGGGTGCGGGCGCGCCGCCGCCACCACTCCGCGATGCGCTCCAGCGTGGCGATCCACACCGTGGGGCGGCGGGCGCGCGCCTCCGCCAGCGTGGCGGCCAGGGCGGCGGCGCACTCGTCCGTCCGCTCGGGGTGCAGCTGCACGGTGAAGAGCTCGCCCTCGCGCCAGGTGGCGTCCAGCGTGGCCAGCCAGACGGCGGTCTGCTCCTCCTCCGTCAGCCGCAGCCGCTCCACCATGATCTCGTCGTCCGGCAGCGCCACGGGGATGTGCACCACGCCGGCGCGGAGAGCGGGACGCACCGCCACGCGCTCCGCCTCCACCGCGCTGCTGTACAGGTGGCGCAGCGTGCGGCCGAACGCCTCCGCGGCGCGGGCCCCCAGCGCGGGCGCCGTGTCGAAGACCACGGGCTGGGTGCTGTGGTAGAGCAGCCCCAGCTCGCGCACCGCCTGGTCGGTGGCGGGGTTGCCGCGCAGGAAGGGACAGCGGAAGCCGCGGAAGGGGACGCCGGCGGCGCGGAAGAGCTCCGCCGCCCGGGCGATGCTGGCGCGCTGCTCGTCCAGCGAGCGCAGGGAGTGGTCGTCGTGCACCAGCCCGTGGATGGCGAACTCCACCCCGCGCTCCACGAAGCGGCTGACCGCGCGGCGGTTGCGGTCCAGGATGCAGGCGGTGATGGCCCACGAGGGCCGCACGCCGAACTGCGCCGTCAGCTCGTCGAAGCGGCGCAGGCGCGCTTCCATGGGGGTGGCGGTGACGCCGAAGCGGGAGACGATGGAGCGCGCGCGTGCGGCCGCTCCGCCGGCCCCGCGGTGACGCATCGAGAAGAGAACACCCATGGCGGGCTTCCTGGGTCGGAGGGGTGGATCAGGGCGGGCCGGCCGTCCAGGCCGCCGTTGGGGACGCGGGCGCGTCGCACGGTGCGGCGCCCGGCGTGGGGAGGGGCAACGGGTGTTCCAGTGAATGAGGATCTGCTAAGTGATTGATGGGGATCAGTTTGACGTGCTGGCTGCCGACTCTGTGCTCCCTCGTGCCTGCATCGGCGCATTGCACGCGTGTAACGGGTTGGCATCCACCGAGCACGACCAGAAAAGAAGGGCCTCACACGGAGTCAACGGAGTCAACGGAGTTTTCTTTCCTCCGTTAACTCCGTTGACTCCGCGTGAGGCCAAATCTTTAGAACTGTGGGATAAACGATCGCCGGCGTTCGCGCGTCAGACCTCCACCTCGGTAATGCCGGCCTGGTACTGGGCCAGGAGGCGGTCCAGGCGCGGGCGCGAGATGCCCAGGATGCGCGCCGCGCGGCTCTTGTTGCCGCCCGTGTGCGCCAGCACCCGCTCCACGTGCCGCCGCTGCGCCTGCGCCAGCGTGCCGATCTCGTCCTCCTCCCCGTTCCCGTTGGCGCGCGACGCGGCGCCGGGGAGCTGCAGCGCGAAGTGCTCGGGGCTCAGCGCGGGGCCGTGGGCCAGCACCGCGGCGCGGGTGATGGCGTTCTCCATCTCGCGCACGTTGCCGGGCCAGGCGTGCTCCTGCAGCAGCTGCATCACCTTCGGGGGGATGATGCGCACGTCCTTGCCCAGCTCGCGCGCGGCGCGGGCCAGCAGGTGCTCCGCCAGGATGGGGATGTCCTCCTTCCGCTCCCGCAGCGGCGGTAGGTTGATCTCCACGACGCGCAGGCGGAAGTACAGGTCCTCGCGGAACTGCCCCAGGCGGATGAGCTCCTCGATGGGGCGGTGCGTGGCCGCGATCACCCGCGCCTGCGTCTTGCGCGGCCGCTCGCTTCCCACGGGGTAGAACTCGCGGGACTGCAGCACGCGCAGCAGCTTGGCCTGGAACGAGGGCGTCGTGTCGCCGATCTCGTCCAGGAAGATGGTGCCGCTCCCCGCCAGCTCGAACTTCCCCCGCCGGTCGCCCAGCGCGCCGGTGAACGCGCCCTTCACGTGGCCAAAGAGCTCCGACTCCAGCAGCGACTCCGCCAGCGCGGTGCAGTTGATGGCCACGAACGGCTCCCCGCTCCACGGCGAGTAGTTGTGGATGGCGGAGGCCACCAGCTCCTTCCCCGTCCCCGTCTCGCCCCGGATGAGCACCGGGGTGCGCGAGCCGGAGAGCATGCCGATGAGCTTGTAGATCTCGATCATCTGCGGCGAGCGCCCCACGCCGGCGTCCAGCCGGTCCGCGGGACGCGCGCCTGCGTCGGCCGAGGCGCCGCGGCGGCGGGCGGCGCGGTCGCGCAGGCAGCGGTTCACCACCAGCTCCAGCTGGTCCAGGTCCACCGGCTTCACCAGGTAGTCGTACGCCCCGCTGCGGATGGCGCCGATGGTGGTGCGCATGTCCTCGTAGCCGGTGATGACGATCACGTCCACCTCCGGCATCCCGCGGTTCACCGCCTCCAGCAGCTCCAGGCCGCTCATCCCGCCCATCTGGACGTCGGTGAGCACCACGTCCGGGCGGTACTCGTGCAGCATTCCCAGCGCCTCCTCGGCGCTGGCGGCGGTGCGCACCTCGAAGTTGGCGCGCAGGAAGTGGAACTCCAGCGCCACCAGGATGGCGGGATCGTCGTCCACCAGCAGAAGCTTTCGGCTCACGGGAGGGGTCGGTTCAGGGAAAGCGGACGGCGGTGCGCAGGGGGTGCGGCGTGCCGGGAGTGCACGCATACGGGGCAAGCGGTGAACCACGTTGTGCCCCGAGGCCGAAGTCCGCACCGTGTCGGCATTTGCGCCGGGGCGCCGGCAGGTTGCGCGTACGGGACAACTGCAATGGAACGTTACACCTGCAACGAACCGTGGCAAACATTTGGCGGCCCTGGCGGCGCCGGCCGGCACCCGGCCGCGACGGGCGCGGACATCGCTACACGACCGGCGGCCTGTTCCCGTTCCGGAACGAGATCCGTTCCCGATGCGGAACGCCGTTCCCGCCGGGCCGACTTCGTTCACTTCATGTACGCCAATCGCCGCGCGGGTGGCGGGAATGGCGCGAGAGGTGCGTGCCTCCCGGACGAACCGCTGCCAGGCATGGCGCGTTCCGGAAGGAGGATTTCCCGCGCCGCCGCCCCGGGATGCGGGACGGGGACTCGCCGGGGCCCGTGGCGGCACGAGGGCGGGCAGCCGCCCCGCAAAGGGGCGGCTGCCACCATGGAGGTCGAGGTCAGCCGCCAGGGCACGGCGGATTCCTGTCGCCGGGCGGCACCGGTTCCCGCCCCTTCCCCTTCTCGGGGTCCGGCGTCGGCGGGGGCGGGATGTAGAACTGGCAGCACCCGCTGGCGCAGGCCATCCACCCGTAGGTCCGCTCGCCTTCATTTTCGGACCGTCCGGGCGCCGCCGCCGGCGAGGGCACGTACTGCCTCCACTTACCCTGGGGTCCCATGCCTCGTTGGTGGGAATCGGTGCAGTAGCGGAACGTCCAGGGGTTATTCGGCGCCACGCCCACCGTGTCGCCGCCGGTGGTGGATGGCAGCCTGTACACCAGCTTCGCCGGCGCCAGGGTGTCGCGCGCAAAGACCAGGAGGGAGTCGCGCGGGTTGAAACTGCGGCCCCAGCCAGGCGGGGTTACCGAGCCCGAGTCCACCACGAACACGCCGGCGATGCGGGTCTGTTCGCGCAGACTGTCCGCCTGCAGGCAGCCGGTGCGCCGCTCGGACACGATCGTCATCTTCACGGGGTTGCAATCCTCGCAGAGCTTCACCAGCGCCGTGGTGCTGTCGTTCGGGTGTCTGTTCAGGAAGGTGACGCGGGTCTCCTGGAGCCGCCTGGCGAGCGCCTCGAACGGGCCGTGGAAGAGCATGGTATCGACCACGGGGGGTGGCGGGCAGGTGTCCGCCTGCCCGCCGGCCGGCGCCGGGCGCTCCGGCTCCTCCGGGGCCCCGGCCGACTGCTGGTCGCCGCCTCCGCTGCCGCAGGCGGCGAGCGCGAGCGCCAGCAGAAGGCAGCGTGCCGTGCGTGCGGCCGCGCCCGGTGGTGGTACCGCGATTGATCTTTCCATGCTTCCTTCTCCATTCAAGAGGGTGATGATGGTGGTCCCGGGCGGAAAGGGCCCGGAACCCGGGGCCGGCGTGGCGGAACGGCGTCCATGGCCGCCTGCACGCCGGACGCGCGAACGGCGATGGCGCCGCCCCGGAGGGCGGCTGCCACCACGGGAGCGCGGATCAGGGTCTGACGGGCGTGCACGGCGGTTTCCCGTTGCCGGGCGACACGAAGTCCGGCACCTGGTCCGGCAGGGTGGGATCCGGGGGCGGGACGTAGAACTGGCAGCACCCGCTGGCGCAGGCCATCCAGCCGTAGGTGCGCTCGTCTCCGGCCGTTGCCGCCGTCTGCCCCGCCGCCGGGTTGCGCGGCCTGTATTTCCTCCACTTGCCCTGCGGGGCCCGGCCCGGGTGGCCGTCGTTGCAGTAGCGGAACGCCCAGGCGGTGTCGGGCGCCGCGCCCACCACGCTGTCGGTGGGGGTGCGCACGACCGGGTACACCAGCTTTGCCGGGCCCGAGTCGTTGCGCGCGAAGAGGAAGATGGAGTCGCCCGGGTTGAACGTGCGGCCCCATCCGGCCGGGGCCACGGAGCCCGAGTCCACCACGTACACCCCCGCGATGCGGGTCTTTCCGGCCAGGCTGTCCCTTCGCGTGCAGTAGGTGCGCGCCTCCGACAGGATCGTCAGCTTCACGGCCGCGCAGTTGTTGCACAGCCTGACGAGGGCGACGGTGCTGTCGGGGCTGGTGTCCTTGAAGCTGACGTTGTTCGATCGGAACCACTGGGTCAGCCCCCTGTACGGGCCCTTGAAGATGGTGGTGTCGATCGCGGGGGGCTGCGGACAGGCGGTATCGCCCGGCGCCGCCGCCGCGAGGGCCGCATCGCCGGCCTTCGGGGCGCCGGATGAGGCCTGGTCGCCGCCGCCGCAGGCCGCCAGTGCCAGCGCCAGCAGCAGCCGGCGTCCCAGGCGTCCGGCCGTGCCGGCGGGTACTGCGGATGAGCTTTCCATCGTCCTTCTCCATGCGGGGGGATGGATGGGACCCGGCCGGTGCGGCGCGGGACCTGGTCCCGGCGGGCCGGGCTTCACGCGGGAATGCGCGCCAAGCTACACGGCCGTGCCGGGGAAGACAAACAACTGATTCAAACTGCTACCGTCGCGCCGGGCGGACGAGGATCCCCGGCCGGGGGCGCCGGGGTCGCCGCCCGGCGCCGCGGGGGCCGCCCGGCGGAGTTTTTTCCGGTTCGGCCGCTTGCGCCCGCCCCGTTGCGCGTACAGTATGGGCGCATCCGCTCAACCTCCTTTCCCTCTGGCGTCAACCCGGCCGTACACTCGCTGATGTTCGTTCTGAAAGTGCTGGGTGGGGCCGCGCTGGAGCGCGGAGGAGTGCCGGTGACCGGCCGCGCCGTGCACCGGCGCCGGCTGGCGCTGCTGGCGCTGCTGGCCTCCGCGCGCGGGCGAATGGTGCGGCGGGAGCGGATCATCGGCTACCTGTGGCCCGAGCACCCGGGCGACGCCGCGCGCCACCTCCTTTCCGAGTCGCTGTACATCCTGCGCAAGACCGTGGGCGACGACACCTTCGTCACCGCGGGCGACGAGCTGGCGCTGGACCCGGCGGTGGTGCGCAGCGACCTGGGCGACTTCCTGGCGGCGCTGGATGCGGACGATTCCGAGCGCGCGGTGGCGGCGTACGGCGGCCCGTTCCTGGACGGGTTCACCGTGGACGACGCGCCGGAGTTCGAGCGCTGGGCGGAGGAGGAGCGCGACCGCCTGGCCCGCGCGTACGCGCGGGCGCTGGAGCAGCTGGCCGAGGCGCGCGAGGCGGCGGGCGACCCGCGGGGCGCGGCGGAGTGGTGGAAGCGGCTGGCCCGCCACGACCCGTTCAGCTCGCGGATCGCCCTGCGGACCATGCAGGCGCTGGAGGCGGGGGGCGAGCGGGCGGCGGCCATCCGCCACGCGGCGGCCCACGCGGCGCTCATGCGGGCGGAGATGGAGGCGGAGCCGGACCCGGAAGTGGAGCGGCTGGCCCGCCGGCTGCGCGAGGCGCCCGCCGCCGCGGCCGAGCCGGCGCCCGCGCTCTCTCCCGCCGCGCCCGCGACGCCGGCCGCGGTGCAGGCGGAGCCCGCCGCCCCGCCCGCGCCTGCTCCCTCCGCGGAAGCGGCTCCGGCCGCGGCGGCTCGTCCGCCGTCTGCCATGCGGTCCCTTCCGCGGCGGTGGCTGGCCTCCGCGGTGGCCGCCGCGGCGGTGCTGCTGACGACGGCGCTGGGCATCGTCGTCTCCCGCCAGCGGGCCAGCGCCGAGGCGGTGAGCGACTCGGTGTACATCGTCCTTCCCTTCGCCCAGCGCGGGGAATCGGCGGTGACGCCGGACCAGGCGGAGCTGCTGCTGCACGACGCGCTGTCGCGGTGGACGGACCTGCAGCTGGTGGACGCCCAGCGCGCCCGCGACCTGCTGGCCCGCAGCGGCCCGCCGCAGAACCTGCGCGAGGCGCGGCGCATCGCGCGGCAGGCGGGGGCGGGAAAGCTGGTGTGGGGGGAGATCACCCCCCTGGGTGACAGCATCCTGGTGCGGGCGGCGCTCTACGACCTGACGCGCCGCGGCGAGGCGGTGCAGACGGGAACCATTCGCGTGGGCCGCGACCTGCACGGGGTCTCCGCCCGCTTCGGCGCGCTGGCGTGGGCGCTGCTGGGCCGCGCCGGCGACGCGGGAAGCGGGGCCACGGGAACCACCTCGCTGGCCGCGTGGCAGGCGTACCAGCGGGGCCGCCTGGCCCTGTCGCGGTGGGAGCTGGAGCGCGCGCGCACGGAGCTGGAGCGCGCCATCACGCTGGACCCCGGGTACGCGGCGGCGCACCTGTGGCTGGCGCAGGCGGTGTCGTGGGGGGGCGCGGCGGGCCCGGCCGAGTGGCGCGGCAACGCCGCGCGGGCGCTGGCGGACAGCACCCGCCTCTCCGCGCGCGAGCGCGCCCTGGCCCGCGCGCTGCTCTTCCTGGGCGAGGGCCGCTTTCCCGACGCCTGCCGCACCTACGAGGGGCTCATCGCCCGGGACAGCAGCGACTTCGGGGCGTGGTTCGGGCTGGGCGAGTGCCACCGGGCCGACCCCATGGTGGTGCCCGACCCGGCCAGCCCCTCCGGCTGGCGCTACCGCTCCAGCTACCAGCGCGCGGTGCAGGCGTACAGCCGCGCGCTGCGCGCGGTGCCCTCGTCGCACCTGGCCTTTCGCGGCGCGGGCTTCCTGCGGCTCCGGGAGCTGCTCTTCACCAACGAGGCGGCGCTGCGCACCGGGTACGCGTCCGCCGAAGGCGGGGTGCGGGGGTTCGCCGCGTACCCCTCGCTGCAGGGCGACACGCTGGCGTTCATTCCCTGGCCCATGGAGGCGGTGGCGGCGGTGCGCAAGGAGACGGTGCCCGCCACGCGCGGCGCCGCCGGCCGGCGCAACCGCGAGGTGCTGCGCGAGATCCTGGCGGACTGGGTGCGCGCCTTTCCCCGGAGCCCGGACGCGCACGAGGCGCTGGCCCTGGGGCTGGAGGCGGTGGGGCAGATCCGCGACGTGGCGCAGGGGGAGCCTTCCGCCTTCTCGGAGCTGGCGCAGGCGCGCGCACTGGCCCGGGAGCCGGAGCAGCAGCTGCGGCTGGCGAGCATGCAGGCGCGGCTCTGGGTGCGCATCGCGGACTTTCCGCGGGCGCGGGAGGCGGCCGACTCCGTCCTCCGGCGGTGGCGCAGCCCCGGCCCCCGCGACGCCATGGCCCTGGCGCCGCTGGCCGTGCTGACCGGCCGGGTGGAGCAGGCCCGCGCGCTCATGCGCGCCGCCGCGCCGGGCGTTCCCTTCTTCACCCCCCACGGGCAGCCCGTGAAGGTGCCCACGCCGCTGGCCCTGGCGGCCGCGGACGCGCAGCTGTTCGCCGGCCTGGGGCTGGAGCCGGAGGCGGGGGAGGCGGAGGCGGCGCTGCTGCGGCTGGTGGACGCCTGGGTGGAGCCGGGGGAGCGCGCGGCGGTGCGCGCGGCGCTGCTCAACGGGCCCCGCCGCATGTCGTTCAGCCGCAACGCGGCGCGGGTGCGCGCCGCCCCGCTGGAGCAGCCGGACTACCTGGTGGAGGTGCAGCAGGCGCTGGCCCGCGGCGACGCCGCCGGCGCGCGTGCGCGCCTCGCGGCGCTGGTGGAGGGGCGCGGTCCCCGGCGCGCCGGCGACCTGACGCTGGACTTCGCCTACCCGGAGGCGGAGCTGTGGCTGGAGCTGCGCGACACGGCCCGGGCGCTCCGGGAGCTGGACCGCAGCCTGCTGGCGCTGGAGGCGGTGCCGGAGGGGGTCCTGCTGCGCGTGGACGAGACGGCCGGCCTGCTCCGCGCCATGCGCCTGCGGATGGAGCTGGCCGCCGCGCAGCGGGACGCCGGCACCGTCGCCCGCTGGCGCGAGGCGCTCTCCACCCTCTGGTCCGGCGGCGACGCCCGCCTGCGCCGCATGCTCCGCTGACGTCTTTCTCCGTATCCCATAGAGCTCCACGCCGGGAGCGGCCCGCCGGACGCTCCGGCGGGCCGCTCCTGGTCGTGCCGCTTGCGCAGGGGGAAAGCGGCTGGCGCGGGCGCGTTCGCCACCCGGCGCACGGGATCAGCCCTTCACCGCCTGCCGCAGGAATGCGGATCGGCGGGATCAGGGGCACGTAGGGCGGCCCGGGCTATGATTGCAGCAGCCGGGCTTGCAATCCTCGTTGGCGGCGGGATTGCCGCCCGCGCCCGCGCCCGCGCGCCACCGGACCCGCGGCCTTCGCCCGGGGTTGTGTCCGTCCGGGCAGATCCTGAACTTCATCGCGCCGGGGGGGGACGTCCGTGCGGTGCCGGCGCTGTTGTACACCAGCGTCGCGTCGCCGTCCGCGACGGTCGCGAAGACGAACACGGTGTCTCCCGGCGAGAGGGCCTCCCACCCGTGCTGCGCCGGGAAATCGCCCTGCACGGTGTACATGCTGAGGATGCGCGGCTCACCGGTCAGGTGTTCGGTGCCCAGGCAGGGGGTGTGGCGGGAAGAGCGGATCCTCACCGCCACCTCCGTGCAGTCCGGGCACAGCTTCATCTCCCCCGCGAGGTCGTTCTCCGGGGTCTGCGGGAAGGTGATCCCGTCCGCCGCCAGCCGCGCGACCAGCGCGTTCCAGCGGCCGGTGAGCAGGTTCGCGGCGTACGCGGGCGGCGGGCCCGTGCAGGTGTCGCCCGCGGCCGGGGCCGGGGCGGCTGCCGCCGGCGGCGCGTCGGCGGACCCGGAGGCCGCTGCCTCGTCCGTCTCGCCGCCGCCATCGTCACCCCCGCCGCAGGCGCACAGCGCGAGCGCCAGCACCAGCCGGCACCCGGTCCCGCACCATCCACGGCGTCCTGCCAGTTGCGTTCGCATGGTCGCTCCCGTCCATGAAGGTGGTGGATACTGGACCTCCGTGCCGGCGGCACGGGCCCCGGGGCAGGTGCGCCCGGCAGCCGCACAAGCTACATCGCGCGAGACGGCAAAGGAACTGTTTCAATCTGCTACCGCCACGGCGGACGGGGGCCAACCGCCGCGCGCGGGGCCCAGGTACGCGATGCCGGCGCGCGGCTGCGGTGGCGCCGTTTCGGAATTCCGGGGAGCGGACGCGCGCTTGCGCAGCCGGGCTCCCGCGCGCACTATGGGGTCCGTCTCCTCAGACCGTCGCCCCGCGCTTCGTCACCCGCTTCATGCCCGCTGAATGTTCATCCTGAAAGTGCTGGGAGGGGCCGCGCTGGAGCGCGGAGGCGTGCCGGTGACCGGGCGCGCGGTGCACCGCCGGCGGCTGGCGCTGCTGGCGCTGCTGGCCGCCGCCCGGGGGCGCATGGTGCGGCGGGAGCGCATCATCGGCTACCTGTGGCCCGAGCACCCGGGCGACGCCGCCCGGCACCTCCTCTCCGAGTCGCTGTACATCCTGCGCAGGACCGTGGGCGACGACACCTTCGTCACGGCGGGCGACGAGCTGGCGCTGGACCCGGCCGTGGTGAGGAGCGACCTGGGCGACTTCCTGGCGGCGCTGGATGCCGACGATCCCGGGCGTGCGGTGGCGGCGTACGGGGGGCCGTTCCTGGACGGCTTCGCGGTGGACGACGCGCCGGAGTTCGAACGCTGGGCCGAGGAGGAGCGCGACCGCCTGGCCCGCGCGTACGCGCGGGCGCTGGAGCAGCTGGCCGAGGCGCGCG
>DATAAG010000393.1:0-51949 GCA_036260235.1 Longimicrobium sp. | reverse complement strand
GCGCGGCTCGTAGGCGCCCTTGGTGAGCGTCAGCACGCACGGCGTCTTCAGCTCCACCACCTCGTGGCCGCCCTCGATCTCCCGGTGCGCGGTCACCTTGCCGCCCTCCACCGAGAACTCGGTCACCGCCGTAACCGCGGGAATGCCCAGCAGCTCCGCCACCATCGGCCCGACGGCCTGCAGGTCGTCGTCGATGGCCTTCATCCCGAACAGGGCCACGTCGTACTCGCGCCCCTTCAGCTCGTCCGCCAGCACGCGGGCCACGGCCAGCCCCTCGGGCCTGCCGTCCGTCTTGAGCAGCACCGCGCCGTCGGCGCCCATGGCCAGCGCCGTGCGCAGCGTCTCCGCGCTGGCGCCGTCGCCCACGGTGAGCACCGTCACCTCGCCCGCGCCCGCCGCTTCCCTGTGCTTGAGCGCGGCCTCCACGGCGAACTCGTCGTAGGGGTTCAGGATGAACTTGGCCCCCGCCGCGTCCACGGACTTTCCGTCGCCTGCAATGCGCACGCGCGCCTCGGTATCCGGGACGCGCTTCACGCACACGATGCTCTTCACGCGCATCTCCCTTGGCTCGGTGGGTACTCCGGAGCGCCCCGGGGCTCCGGAGCCGGGGAGTATACCTGCCCGGCCGCCCTCCGGCAAGCCGGAACCGCCCGAAATTGCAAGGAAAATCGCGGGCCGGACGTTCGTTCGGTGGGGGGACGCTCCCCCCCATCCCTCCCCGCACAAACCGCGTGCGGAGAGAGGAGAAGACCGTCGCGCTTCGGCAACCTCCCCGCCTGAGCGGGTGAACCCGCCACTGGGAAAGCCAGAAGCCCCGTCTCTGCTCGCTTGCGCTCGCAGAACGGGGCTTCAACTGCACGGAGGCCCCGCGGGGTGGTGTCGGCGAAGGCCGACAGTGCGTAGTCGTTGCGGCGATTTCAATCGCTGGGTCGCGGAACCCGCCCCGCACGCCTGTACCCGCCAGGAAGTCTACACCCCCTCCCGCGCAGTTTGCGGGAGGGGGTGGACGAGCCTCAGCGAGGCCGGGGGCGGGCCCCTACGGAGCCGGGGGCGCGGAGGGCGACGCGTCGGCGCTGCCGTCCACGCTGTCGGGAGCCGTGGCGCCGCTCGTCGCCGGGGCCGGCGTGGGCGCCGCGCCGCCGCCGGGAAGGGTGTCGCGCGCGTCCAGCTGCTCCAGGTGGATGCTGGTGTCCACCGCGATCCCCATCCGCGCCGCCTCTTCCGGCGAAAGCGCCTTCGCCTCGGACTGCACCTGCTCCGCCGACAGCCCGTCCTCCCACTGGGCGTTGGCCGTGTCCATCTTCGCGGCGCCGTCGCCGCCGCCGCGCCCGGGGCACCCGGCCAGCAGCAGGCAGGCCCCGGCGGCGGGAAGGGAAAGAAAACGGCGCAGGATCGGCTTGGGCATACAGGTGCTCCCGATGGTTTGTGCCTGGAAATCCGGTTCGGCAGGCGCCGTCAGGCGGCCGGCCCGGCGCCGTCCAGAAAGTCGCGGACGCGCTCCCACACCTCCTGGGCCCGCTCCCAGTGCGGCAGCCCCCCCGTGGGCAGCCCCACCACCTGCACGTTGGGGCGCCCGTCCAGCTCCGGCAGCTGGTCGTAGCTCTCCTGCCGGCGGCTCTCCACCGTCCCGTGCACCACCAGCACCGGCTGGCGCAGGCGGCGGAAGGTGTCGGCCGCGTCGCGGGGGAACATCCGCCCGCTCAGGAAATCGTCCAGCGGGAACTGGGCGCCGTCCATCCGCGAGGTCTCGGCGCCGAACTCCACGAACTCCTCCGGCACCCCGAACTCCGGGGTGAACAGGTTCTCCGCCGCGAAGCGGTGCAGCGCCTCGGGCGTCGTCAGCCGGTCGTAGAAGGCCCGCTGCACGCCGGGAAGGGTGAAGAGCAGCCGTGACCAGAGCCGCGGGATGGCCGGCGGATCCTTTCCCAGCCCCGCGGGCTCGATGGCCGCCAGCGCCCGCACCAGGTCCGGCCGCCGCCGCGCCACCCCCGCCGCGTACGCCGCCCCCAGCGACAGCCCCACCACGTCCGCGCCCCCGGCGGGCTGCACCACCCGCTCCAGGAAGTGCTGCAACTGGTCCTCCATCAGCCCCGGCTCGTAGTCCAGCTCCGGCCGGTCGCTGTGGCCGAATCCGATCCACTCCAGCGCGTACAGCGGCCGCTCCGTGTGCTTGCGGAAGGCGCGCACCAGCGGCCGCATCTCGTGCGCGCTGGCCACCGCGTTGATGGAGTGCAGAAACACCACCGGCCGCCCCTGCCCCTCGCGCACGTAGTAGGCGTAGTACACGTCGCCCCACTTCACGTACTGGACCGGGAGCCCCAGCGCGTTGGGCAGCTCCGTCACCGGGCGGCGGCGGGTGCGCCGCGCGCCCAGCAGGTACACGGCGTACGCCGCGGCCGCGGCCGCGCCCAGCCCCGCGGCGGCGCGGCGCGGCGTCACCAGCGGCTTCTTCTCCTCCCTCCGGGGGCCCTCGTCTCCGTCCGCCATCGCCGTCGCCTTTCCGGGCGTGCCTCCGTCCCCATCCGCCATCGTGCAATCCCCGTGCAAACGGAAAAGCCCGGCGACGCGCGCCGGGCCGTGATCCCCTCCTTCCGCCCGGCCGGCGCCTAGCGCGCGGCCGGGGGCTGCGCCGGCGCCCCGCCCGGCGGCAGCAGCCCTTCCGCCCCCCAGCGTCCCAGCGCGGCCTGCCCCACCTCCGCCCAGCGCATCATCCCGCCGGGCGCGCCCGCCGTGAAGAAGAGGAGCACCACCGCCGCCGCCGCCACCGCCACGCCCGCGAACGCCGGCCGCGAGAGCCCCGTCCCCGCGTGCTGGTCCGCGGAGCGGGCCGGGCGCATGTACATCACCACGATCACCCGCAGGTAGTAGAAGTACGACACCAGCGAGGTGAGCACCAGGATCACCGCCAGCCAGTTCAGCTCGCTGGCCACCAGCGCCCGCAGGATGTACAGCTTGCCCAGGAACCCCGCCGTCAGCGGGAACCCGGCCAGGGAAAGGAGGAAGATGGAGAAGAGCGCCGCCAGCACCGGCTTCTGCGAGGCGAGCCCCGCGAAGTCCTCCAGCGTCACCCGCTCCTCCCCCTCGCGCGCGTTGGCGGCCAGGATGCCGAAGGCCCCCGCCGTCATCAGCGTGTACACCAGCAGGTAGAACAGGAACGCCGCCGCGCCCCCCCGCTGCGTCCCCGCCAGCACCGCCGCCAGCAGGTACCCCGCGTGCGCGATGGACGAGTACGCCAGCATCCGCTTGAGCGACCCCTGGGTGAGCGCCAGCAGGTTCCCCGCGATCATGGTCAGCGCGGCGATTAGGTACACCGGGCGCGACCAGTCCGGGTAGTTGCCGCCGAACCCCACCAGGAACACCCGCAGCAGGCTGGCGAACGCCGCCGCCTTCACCCCCGTGGCCATCAGCGCCGTCACCGGCGTGGGCGCGCCCTCGTAGGCGTCGGGCGTCCACATGTGGAAGGGGATGGCCGCCACCTTGAAGCCGAAGCCCACCAGCACCAGCGCCATTCCCGCCAGCAGCATGGGCTGCTGGTTTTCCCCCGCGATCAGCAGCTGGTTGAGGGTGCGGACGTTGGTCGTTCCCGTGGCGCCGAAGGTGAGCGCGATGCCGTACAGGAAGATGGCGCTGGTGAAGGCGCCCAGCAGGAAGTACTTGAGCGACCCCTCCGCGCTGCGCGGGTCCAGCCGGTCGAAGCCCACCAGCACGTAGATGGAGACCGACATCACCTCCAGCCCGATGAAGATCATCATCAGGTCGCTGGCCCCCGCCATCAGCATCATCCCCAGCACCGCGAACAGCACCAGCGCGTGGAACTCGCCGCGGTTGATCCCCCGGCGGTCCAGGTAGCCGATGGAGATGAGGATTGTCAGGACTCCGGAGAGGAGGAAGAGGCAGTTGGTCAGGCCCCGGAAGGCGTCCACCGCCACCAGCCCGTGCCCCACGTCGCGCAGCGGGTCGCTGCTCACCCGCGTGAGCAGCATGAAGGCGTTGGCCACGAAGGTGGCCAGCAGCACGGCGATGGCGGCCCAGGGCACCCACCGCGCCGACGGGCGCGACCGGTTCCCCTTCTGCAGCACGTCGCCCAGCAGCACCCCCATGGCGCCCAGCGACAGGACGATCTCCGGGAGGAGCGCCCAGAGGTAGTCCGCCTGGTTCGACGCCAGATCCAGCGTACGGTCCATCGGTCGCGGTCCTTTATCGGTTCTCGGGCGCGGCGGCCACGGGGGGCGCCGGGCCGAACTCGGGCGCCAGCCGGTTCATCTGGCTCAGCTCGATCACGCGGGCGGCGGCGGGCTCCATGCGGTCCAGGAAGGGCTTGGGATAGAAGCCCAGCAGGAGGATGAGGGCCACCAGCGGCGCCAGCACGGCGATCTCGCGGCCGCCCAGGTCGGGGAGCCCGCGGTTCTCCCGCCGCGACAGCGCGTTGAACAGCATCTGCTGCACCATGGGCAGCATGTAGTACGCGGCGAAGATCACCCCCAGCGCCGCGACCAGCGCCAGGATGGGGCGGGCCAGGAAGGCGCCCACCAGCACCAGGAACTCCGAGGCGAACCCCGCCGTCCCCGGCAGCCCGATGGTGGCCATGGCCGCGAACACCAGCATGGTGCTGAAGACGGGAAGACTCGCCGCCAGCCCGCCGAAGTCGTCGATCTCGTACGAGTGCCGGCGCTCGTACAGCATGCCCAGCAGGAAGAAGAGCATGGGCGTGGACAGCCCGTGGCCGATCATCACCAGCAGCGCCCCCTGCATCCCCTGGATGTTGAAGGCGAAGATCCCCAGGATGACGAAGCCCAGGTGCGCCACCGAGGTGTAGGCCACCAGCTTCTTGGCGTTGGGCTGCACCGCCGCCACCATGGCCGCGTACAGGATGCCCACCAGCCCCAGCACCATGGCCCACGTCACGGTGCCGCTGTCGCGCGCCGCGTCGGGAAAGAGCGGGAGGGCGAAGCGGATGAAGCCGTAGGTGCCCATCTTCAGCAGCACCCCCGCCAGCACCACCGAGCCCGCCGTGGGCGCCTGCACGTGCGCGTGCGGCAGCCAGGTGTGGAAGGGGAACATCGGCACCTTCACGGCGAACGCCAGGGCGAACGCCAGGAAGAGATAGAACTGCTCGTCCGCCGTGAGCTGCAGCTGCAGGAAGTCGAAGTACGAGAAGGTGGGCACCCCGATGGCGCCGCCCTGCTGCGCCCGGTGCCACAGGTACAGGATGGCCACCAGCATCAGCAGCGAGCCCACCGCCGTGTACAGGAAGAACTTGACCGCCGCGTACACCCGCTCGCGCCCGCCCCACAGGCCGATCAGGAAGTACATGGGGATCAGCATCATCTCCCAGAACACGTAGAACACGAACATGTCCACGGCCACGAACACGCCCACCACGCCGGTCGTCAGGGCCAGCAGGCTGGCGTAGAAGCCGCGCTGCCGCTCGCGGACGTACGTCCACGAGCCCAGCACCATCAGGGGCAGCAGCAGCGTCGTCAGCAGCACCATGAAGAGGCTGATGCCGTCCATCCCCAGCCGGTAGTAGATCCCCCAGTCCGGGAACCAGGGCGCGCTCACGCAGTTCTGCATCAGCGCCTGCTGCTCGATGGCCGGCGGCGCCTGCATGGCGGCCGAGACCGCCGGGCGCTGCGTGGAGAAGGTGCAGCTGCCGTTCGGGTTGTAGAAGACGAACAGCGGCAGCGAGAGCACGAACTCCGCGATCCCCACCCACAGCGCCACGTGCTTCGCGTTCCGCTCGCCGGAGAGGTAGGCGGCCAGCGCCCCCACCAGCGGCAGGACGATCAGCAGCGTCAGGATCCAGTGGCTCTGATAGAAGCTTTCCATTGCGTCTCTGCGTCCGTCAGAAGGCCACGAAGCTGCCCAGCACCACCAGCACGCCCACGACCAGCACGAAGGCGTAGGTGTTCACGTGGCCGGTCTGCAGGCGCCCCGCGTACAGGCCCAGTGCCTGCGCCGTGCGGCCGAACAGGTCCACCGTGGCGTCCAGCACCCGGTCGAAGCCCCACTGCGCGCGCGACAGCGCGTTCACGGGGCGCACCACGATGCGGTCGTACAGCTCGTCCACGTACCACTTGTTGTACAGCGCCTTCTGCAGCCCGCCCCGGTACGCCGGTTCCTCCGCCGCCGTGCGGATGCGCGCGTTCTTCGGGCCGACCAGGAACCAGGCCAGCGCCAGCCCACCCAGGCCGATGACGATGGCCAGGATGATGGGCCAGGCCGCGTGGTGCGGCTCCACCACGCTGGGCACGTTGTTCCGCATCACCGTCTCCGACCCCTCCATCACGGGGTGCAGCCACTCGTGCAGCGCCGCCCCCTGGCCGAAGTTGAACCACTCCACCACCGGGACGTGCTCCTCCACGTTCAGCAGCCCGCCCACCGTGGAGAGGATCGCCAGCAGGATGAGCGGGACGGTGAGCGTCCAGTCGCCCTCGTGCAGGTGCCGCTCCTCCTCCGCCCCGCCGCGGAAGCGGCCGAAGAAGGTGTAGATCATCATGCGGCCCATGTAGAAGGCCGTCATGAACGCGGTGATGGAGAGGATGATGCCGATCATCCACATCCAGGGCGCCGGGTCGATCCCCACCGCGCCCAGCCCGGCGGCCAGCGGGTTGGCGCCGTCCGCCCCCAGCCACGCCGCGCCGATGATCTCGTCCTTGGAGAAGAAGCCGGCGAACGGCGGCACCCCCGCGATGGCCAGCGTGGCGACCGCCATGGTGGCGAAGGTGACGGGGAGGTACTTCCGCAGCCCGCCCATGTTGCGGATGTCCTGCGCGTCCGCCGGGTTGTGCGTGGCGTGCAGGGCGTGGTGCATGGCGTGGATCACCGCGCCGCTGCCCAGGAAGAGGCAGGCCTTGAAGAAGGCGTGCGTCATCAGGTGGAAGATCCCCGCCACGTACGCCCCCATCCCCACCGCCGCGAACATGAAGCCCAGCTGCGAGACGGTGGAGTAGGCCAGCACCTTCTTGATGTCCCACTGCTTCAGGCCGATGGAGGCCGCGAACAGCGCCGTCAGCGTCCCGACGACGGCGACGACGAGCGCCGCCACCGGCGCCATGGCGAAGAGGACGGAGGAGCGGGCCACCAGGTACACGCCCGCCGTCACCATCGTCGCCGCGTGGATCAGCGCGCTGACCGGCGTGGGGCCGGCCATGGCGTCCGGCAGCCAGACGTACAGCGGGATCTGCGCGCTCTTTCCCGCGGCGCCCAGGAAGAAGAAGAGGCAGATGGCCGTGATCACCGCCCCGCCGAACGGAAGCGTCTCCGGCGCCAGCTGCATCACCCCCCCGGCCTCCTCCGTCCCCGTGAAGTTCAGCGTCCCCAGGTGGGCGAACAGCAGGAACATGGCGATCAGGAACCCGAAGTCGCCGATGCGGTTGACGATGAACGCCTTCTTTCCCGCGTCGGCGTTGGCCTTCTCGGTGAACCAGAAGCCGATGAGCAGGTAGCTGCACAGCCCCACGCCCTCCCACCCCACGAACATCACGGGGTACGAGGCGCCCAGGACCAGGGTGAGCATGAAGAACACGAAGAGGTTCAGGTACGCCATGTAGCGCGGGTACCCGGGGTCCTCCTTCATGTAGCCCACGGAAAAGACGTGGATCAGAAAGCCCACGCCGGTGATGATGAGCGTCATCACCATGGAGAGCGGGTCCAGCAGGAGGCTGAAGTCCACCTGCAGCGTCCCCGCGGGAAGCCAGCTCCATCCCTGCACCACCGGGAACTCGTGCGCCCCGCGCATCGCCATCCAGTTGAGCACGGCGATGATGAACGCGCCCAGGATGGCGCCCGGCGCGATGAGCGACGGCAGCGTGTGCGTCCAGGGCCTGGGCCCGGAGGGATGGTCGTGCGCGTCGGGCCCGTGCGCGTGGTCGTCGTGCCCGTGCGCGTCGTGGGCGTGATGCGCGTGGTCCGCCGCGGCTGCGTCGAACGGGTTGGGCCGCGTGCCGGCGTCCATCCCCTCCTGCTCGCTGGGCGTGCCGCCCGCGTGGGCGTGCGCCAGCGCGGGCGCGGGGTGGTGCGCGTGCGCCGCGTCGGGGCCGTGCTCGTCCCAGTGCGGGTCGCCCACGGGCGGCACCTTCGGCAGGGCGCGCCGCGCGGCGATCAGGGAGAGGGCGCCGTTGACCAGGAACCCGAGCAGCGGCAGCCCCAGGATGAGCCAGGGGAGCACCGGGTGAAAGGCGGCGCCGTGGGCGGCCGCTTCGGCGCCCTGCGCCGCGGCCGGGGCCCCGTGCGCCGCGTCCGCGGCTTGAAGGAGGAGCATCACCCCTACCACCTGAGCAGGCTGAAGTTCTTGATGTCCACCGACTGGGCGTGCCGGAAGACCGCGATGATGATGGCCAGCCCCACCGCGGCCTCGGCGGCGGCGACGGCGATCACGAAGAACACGAACACCTGTCCCTCCGCCCCCGCGGTGGGGGCCAGCGCCACGAACGCCAGGTTCACGGCGTTGAGCATGAGCTCGATGCACATGAACAGGATGATGGCGTTTCGGCGCACCACCACGCCCGCCACGCCGATGCAGAACAGGAGGGCGCTCAGCCCCAGCGAGTACGAAAGCGGTACGGTCTCCATCCGCTCAGACCTTTCTCTTGGCCAGCACCACGGCGCCCACCACCGCGATCAGCAGCAGCATGGCCGTGGCCTGCAGCATCACCATGTACTCCCCGTAGAGCGGAACGGCGATCACCCCCACCACGCCCTCGCGGGCCTGCTGCCCCGCCAGCGCCGCGGCCCCGGCCTGGTTGCCCAGCGGCGTGGGGACGTCGCCGGCGAAGATGCGGGCCAGCAGGGCGATCAGCACCAGCGCGGCGCCGCCCGCCATCACCTTCCACCCGGTGCCGCGGATGTCGGGCTCCAGGTCGTTGCCCAGGTTGAGCAGCATGATGACGAACAGGAACAGCACCATGATGGCGCCGGCGTACACCAGGATCTGGATGATGCCGATGAAGAAGGCGCCCAGCAGGGTGTAGATGGCGGCCAGCGAGAAGAAGGTGCCGATGAGCCACATGGCGCTGGCCACGGGATTCCTGCGCGTGACCATGGCCAGGGCGCTGCCGCCGGCGCACGCCGCGAAGAAGAAGAACAGGGCCTGGGTTACCATTCGATCGCTTGTCCCGATCGGTCGTTGGGGGCGGACGGACCCTCCGCCCCGCCGGGCGCCCGCGCCGGGCGCCTGAAAACACGAAAGTCCTCGCGGAGGCAGCCGCCGCCGCAGGCACTTCATTCCAGCATCAGCCGACTCCCCTGCCCAGCGATTGAATCGCCGCAACCGCTACGCGCAGTCCGCCTTCGCGGACAACCCGGCCGCGAGAACCCGCCGTTCTCCCTCCCCGCGCCAGCTTGCGGGGAAGGAGGGGGGCGCCCGCCCCTCGCGCCACACCCCGCCTCAGCGCTCCCGCCCCGCCCTACGACATTCACTCCATCACTCCATCACTCCATCACTCCATCACTCCATCACTCCATCACTCCATCACCTACTCCCCTGCCGGATCGGCCGGATCCCAGAGCAGGGTGGAGGGGTGCGGCTGCTTCATCAGCCGGTCCAGGTCGTAGACGAAGTCGTTGCGGCTGTACTCGGCGTTCTCGTAGTGGTTGCCCACGTGGATCGCCTCCACCGGGCACACCTCCTGGCACATCCCGCAGAAGATGCAGCGGAACTCGTCAATCTCGTAGACGATGGGGTAGCGGTTCCCCTGGTCGTCCTCGCCGGGCACCAGCTTGATGCAGTTGGCCGGGCAGATGGTGGGGCACAGGCCGCACGCCACGCACTTGGGACGCCCGTCCTCGTGCGTCTCCATCACGTGCGTCCCCCGCCAGCGCGGGCTCAGCTGCTTCTTCTGCTCGGGGTACTGGATGGTCACCTCGCTGCGGTCGCCCGCCGACTTCACCAGGTGCCGGAAGGTGAGCGCCATCCCCTTGAGCGAAGCCCGGATGTACGAAGACTTCCGCACCGGGCGCTTCATCGTCACGACCTTGACGGCCATCTCCTACCTCGTCTCCGCGCGGGGAGTCGTGAGTGCAACGCGCATCTGCTCGGCGCGGCGCCGGGCGCGCTCGCGGGCCGCGGCGCGCTTTTCTTCCATCGCCCCGCTGCCGGCCAGGGTGTGGCCGCGGTCCATCAGCCACAGCACCGCCGCCAGCATGGCCACGTTCACCACCGTCAGCACCAGCCCGTACAGCGGCACGAAGCCCCAGTACAGCCGGTCCATCGCCACCCCCAGGTCGTCCAGCGCCAGCACCGTGGCGCCCGTCACCACCACCGCGACCAGGGCCACGGGGAGCATGATCTTCCATCCCAGGTCCATCACCTGGTCGTAGCGGAACCGCGGCACGGTCCAGCGCACCAGCATGAAGATCAGGATGAAGAGGAAGGTCTTGATGGCGAACGAGAAGAAGGTCAGCAGCGTGATCCACCAGCGCGGCGTGGCGCCCACCCACTGCCCGTCCACCACGCCCAGCATGTCGTCGCCGCCCCAGCCGGGGATGTCCCACCCGCCCAGGAAGAGCGTGGCCATCAGCGCGCTCACCGTGAGCACGTGCGCGTACTCGGCGATGAAGAACATGCTGAACTTCATCGCGCTGTACTCGGTGTGGTAGCCGGTCACCAGCTCCGACTCGGCCTCGGGGAGGTCGAAGGGAAGGCGGTTGGTCTCGGCGAAGCAGCTGATCCAGAAGAAGAAGAACGAGAGCGCCAGCGGCAGGGCGAACCACAGGTTCATCCGCTGCTGCGTCCACACCACCTCGTCCAGCCCCACGTTGCCGACGAGGAAGAAGACGGACATGAGCGACAGGCCCAGCGAGATCTCGTAGCTGATCATCTGCGCGCCCGCGCGCAGGCCGCCCAGCAGCGCGTACTTGTTGCTGCTGGCCCACCCGGCGATCACGATGCCGAACACGCCCAGCGAGCTGAACGCCAGCAGGAAGAGCACGCCGATGGGGATGTCCGCCACCATCATGGGCACCACCCCCCAGCGGGTGGGGAGCGGCGCGGCGAAGGGGATGACGGCGAAGGTGATGAGCGCCGGGATGATGGAGAGCATGGGCGCCAGGGTGAAGAACACCCGGTTGGCCTCCGCCGGGTTGGTCTCCTCCTTGAGGATGTTCTTGATCCCGTCCGCCAGCGGCTGCGCGATGCCGCCGGGGCCCACGCGGTTGGGGCCCAGGCGGTCCTGCATCCACGCGCTCACCTTGCGCTCCATCAGCGTCAGGAGCGCCACCACCACCATCACCACCGTGAAGACCGCCAGCACCTTGACGGCGGAGAACACCAGGAACGCGGTGCCCCCCACCTCGATCAGGTTCTCGGTCGTCGTGGTGCCCGTGCCTGCTTGGAGCATGTAAGTGCCCAGGGTCCAGTGCCCAGGTTCAAGTGCCAGCTACGAAGTGCCTGGTACCCGGTACCTGGTGCGGTGACGCTCGGTACTCGGTACTGGGTACTTCTCCTTTCCCCGCCGCCTCCGGCAGCGCGGCGCCCTGCGCGCCCCGTAACGAGTGCCCAGTGCCCGGGTTCAAGTGTCAGGTGCTTTTCCTGCGCACTTGAACCTGGGCACTCGATCCTTCCCCTCAGTCCCCCGCCTGCCCCACCGCCTCCGGCAGCTCGGCGCCCTGCGCGCCCAGGTCCGCCCAGGAGAGCATCCCGAACTCCGGCCGCACCGCCGCCAGCCCCGCGAAGGCGTCCGCCGCCGTCCCCGGCGCGCCCGCCTCGGCGATGCCGGCCAGCAGCACGCCCAGGATCTGCCACGCGGGGCGCGCCATCCCCGGCGCGCGCAGCGCCGGCCAGAAGCGCTGCACCCGGCGCTGCACGTTGGTGAAGGTGCCCTCCATCTCCGCGAACGTCGTCGCCGGCAGCACGAAGTGGGCGTTGCGCGCCGCGGGGGCCAGCTGCTGCCCCACGTAGACGAAGAGCGACGCGTTCGCGCCAAAGTCCGCCGGCGCGTCGGCCAGCTCGTCGCCCAGCACGAAGAGCACGCCCGCGTGCCCCGCCACCTCCTCCAGCCCGCCCTTGCCGTCCGCCCCGCCCGTCCGGTCATAGCCGAAGAGCGTGGCGCCCATCACGTTGGCCGCGCGGTCGCGCCGCAGCGAGAGCGTGGGGAAGCCGGGAAGCGGCACCTCCTCGCCCTGCTCGCAGCGGAACACGCCGCTGCCGCCGCCCACGGCGTCCATCACCCGGCGCAGCGCGCCCAGGTCCTCGTTGGCCGCGAAGGGGCTCACCACCGCCGCCGCGCCGCCGGTCTGGCCGCGCAGCGCGTCCGCCAGCCGCGTCAGCGCGTCGGACCACGACATGGGCACCAGCTTTCCCGAGCCGTCGCGCACCAGCGGCGCCTCCACGCGGTCCACGCGGTTGATCCACGCGTAGTTCAGCCGCCCGAAGTCGCACATCCAGTGGCTGTTCACCTCGGGGTTGGGGCGCGGCTTGATGCGCATCACCTGGTTGTCGCGCGTCTCCAGCCGCACGTTGCACCCCTGGGTGCAGTTGGGGCAGATGCTGGGCGTGCGGTCCAGGTCCCAGGCGCGGGCCTTGTGCAGGAAGTCCTTGCTGACCAGCGCGCCCACCGGGCAGATGTCGACGATGTTGTCGGCCCACAGGCTGCCGGTGAGCCCGTCGTCGAAGAAGGTGTCGATGACGTTCCGGCTTCCCCGCTGCACCACCGCCAGCCGCTCGTCCTGCGCCACCTCGCGCATGAAGCGCACGCACCGGGTGCACATCACGCAGCGGTCGGCGTAGAAGAGCACGTCGCCGCCGAAGTCGTCGCGGCCCAGGACGCGCTTGGGCTCCTTGCTGCGGCCCATCGCCGGGCCTTCGGCGCTGACGTAGTCCTGCAGCTTGCACTCGCCGGACTGGTCACAGACGGGGCAGTCCAGGGGGTGGTTCACCAGGTAGAACTCCAGCACCCCCTCGCGGGCCTGGAGGGCGTTCTCGCTCTCGGTGTGCACCACCATGCCGTCGGCCACCGTGCCCACGCACGCCGGCACCAGCTTGGGGCTCTTCTCCACCTCCACCAGGCACATGCGGCACTGGGCGGGGGCGGAAAGGCCGGGGTGGTAGCAGTAATGGGGCACGTCCACGCCCGCCTGGGCGCACGCGTCCAGCAGGCGCGTCCCCCTGGGCACCGCCAGCGTCATTCCGTCGATGGTGACGGAGACCGTCTCTACCGCAGTCGTCTCGTCGGCCACGTGGCCTCCTGAAAGTGCATCGTCCGGCGCGGGCGCCGGCCCCATCCAGTGCCCAGTACCTCGTGCCCAGTACCTGGTACCGACGCCCTTCCAGGCACTTGGTACTAGGCACCAGGTCCTTCTTTTCCTCACACCGCCGTGAGCATCGGCGCCTCCATCAGCGCCAGGTAGTCGCCGCGGAACTTCTGGATGCTGCTGACGATGGGCGCCGCCGCCGCGTCGGACAGCACGCAGATGGTCTTGCCCGTCATCTTGTCGCTGATGTCCAGCAGCGTGTCCAGGTCGTCGGGGGTGCCGCGGCCCATCTCGATGCGCCGCAGGATCTTGGCGCTCCAGGTGGTGCCCTCGCGGCAGGGCGTGCACTGGCCGCAGCTCTCGTGGCTGTAGAAGTCCACCATCCGCCGCACCTGCTTGACGACGTTGGTCCCCTCGTCCATCACGATCACGCTGCCGCACCCCAGCATGGTCCCCGCGGCCGCCATGGCCTCGTAGTCCATCCCGATGTCCAGCTCGTCCGCCGTCAGGATGGGCACCGAGCTGCCGCCGGGGATCACCGCCTTGATCGCCTTGCCGGACGGCGTGCCGCCGCAAACGTCGTAGATGAACTCCCTGAAGTTGAAGCCCAGCGGCACCTCGTAGTTGCCGGGGTACTTCACGTGGCCGCTCACGCAGAAGAGCTTGGTGCCGGTGGACTTCTCCGTCCCCCACTGCCTGTACCACTCCGCGCCGTTCTCCACGATCTGCGCGGCGGCGATGAGGGATTCGACGTTGTTGACGGCCGTGGGGTAGCGGAAGGCGCCCGCGATGGCCGGGTAGGGCGGCTTGACGCGCGGCTCGCCGCGGCGCCCCTCCAGCGAGTTGAGCAGCCCTGTCTCCTCGCCACAGATGTAGGCGCCCGCGCCGATGTGCAGGGTGAGATCCAGGTCGATCCCGCTGCCGAGGACGTTCTTGCCGATGTAGCCCGCCGCGTACGCCTCCTCGATGGCGCGAGCCATGATCTGCGCCGCCTCGAAGAACTCGCCGCGGACGTAGATGTAGGCGTGCTCGGCGTTGATGGCGTACGCGCCGACCAGGCACCCCTCGATGAGCGCGTGCGGCGTCCACCGCATGAGCTCGCGGTCCTTGAAGGTGCCCGGCTCGCTCTCGTCGGCGTTGCAGATGAGGAAGTGCGGCTTTCCCGGCTCCTTCCTGGGCATGAAGCTCCACTTCATCCCCGTGGGGAAGCCGGCGCCGCCGCGGCCGCGCAGCCCCGAGGCCTTGACCACGTTCACGATCTCGGCGCGGTCCATCCCCAGCGCCTTGCGCAGCGCTTTGTAGCCGCCCAGCTCCACCCAGCCCTCCAGCGTCCGCGCGCGCGGGTTGCCGAAGTGCTCGGAAAGGAGGCGGACCTCGGACGGGTGCCTGTACGGATACGCCATAAGTCCTAGTGCCCGGTGCCCAGGTTCAGGTGCCCAGTGGAAAAGCGCAAGCAGTTACTTGACACTAGATCCTGGGCACCTGACACTCCCGCTCCAAACCCGGCCCTCACGTGAGCCTCTCCAGAATCGCCGGCACGTCCTGGGGCCGCACGTTCTCGTAGTAGCGCTCGTTGATCTGCACCGCGGTGGGAAAGCCGCAGGCGCCCAGGCACTCCACCTCCATCACCGTCCAGAGGCCGTTCGCGCTGATCTCGCCCGGCTCGGTGCCCGTGTGCTTGAGGAACGACTCCATCACCGCGTCGCCCCCGCACAGGTTGCACGAGATGTTGGTGCACACCTGGATGAGGTACTTTCCCACCGGGGCCAGGTTGTACATGGTGTAGAAGCTGGCCACCCCCCGCACGTACGCGGGCGGCAGCTGCAGCCGCTCCGCCACCTCGTCCATCGTGGCCGGGCTCAGGTAGCCGCGCAGCTCGTGGGCAAGGTGCAGCGCGGGAAGGAGCGCCGCCTGCCGGTCCGGGTAGCGGCCGATCACCTTCTCCAGCCGCTCCTCGTACGGCCCCACGAAGAGGGGCGCCTCGGGGTTGCTGGTGGCCACCTGGTACGGCAGCGTTCCCGCGACGGAGGCGTGGCCGCCGTCCGCCGGCCGCTGGCCCACGTAGCTGATGCCGCGGACGTCGTCCTCCGTCAGCTGCCCGAACTCCCCCGTGTCGCCGGCAAAGCCGGGGTTCTGGCGCGCCTCCGGCCAGGACGACGGGTCGTACTCGCTCCCCGCGCGAATGGGCGTGGCGCTCATCGGTCAATCTCTCCCAGCACGATGTCGAGCGACGCGTTCACCGCGATCACGTCGGAGAGCAGCGCCCCCTCGATCATGTGCGGCAGCGCGGCGATGTTGATGAAGCTGGGGCCGCGCACCCGCCAGCGGACCGGCTTCGATCCGCCGTCGGAGACCACGTACATCCCCAGCTCGCCCTTGGACGATTCCACGCTGAACCAGCTCTCGCCCACGGGGGCGCGAACGCCCTCCATGACGATCTTGAAGTGGTGGATCATCGACTCCATGTCGTTCATCGCCGCCGTCTTGGGCGGCAGGATGACGCGCGGGTCGTCCACGTTGATGGGGCCGCCGGGAAGCCGGTCGATGGCCTGGCGCAGGATGCGCACGCTCTGCCGCATCTCTTCCATGCGGCACAGGTAGCGGTCGTAGATGTCGCCGTGCTCGCCCACCGGGACGTCGAAGTCGTACGTCTCGTAGTCGTAGTACGGCCGGTCCTTGCGCACGTCGTAGGCGACGCCCGAGGCGCGGAGGTTCGGCCCCGACAGGCCCCAGTTGATGGCGTCGGCGGCGCTGATGCTCCCCACGTCCTGCGTGCGGCCGATCCAGATGGCGTTGTTGGTCAGCAGCGTGTCCACCTCGTCGAGGACCGGGACAAAGCCGTCCAGGAACTGGGAGAGCTTCTCCACCCACCCCGCCGGCAGGTCCGCCATCATCCCCCCGATCCGCGTGGAGCTGGTGGTGATGCGGGCGCCGGTGAAGTCCTCGTGCAGGTCGTAGACCTTCTCGCGCTGCTGGAAGGTGTACAGGAAGACGGTGAACGCGCCCAGGTCGATGGCCGTGGTCCCCAGCCAGAGCAGGTGGCTGAAGATGCGGTCCAGCTCCATGCACATCACCCGCACCACCTTGCACCGCTCCGTCACCTCGATGCCCATCATCTTCTCGACGGCCATCGCGTAGGCGCAGTTGTAGATGAGCGGCGCCAGGTAGTCCATGCGGTCGGTGAGCGGCACCACCTGGTTCCAGTCGCGGTACTCGCCCAGCTTCTCGAAGCTCGAGTGCAGGTAGCCGATGTGCGGGATGCAGCGGACGACGGTCTCGCCGTCCAGCTCCAGCACCAGGCGCAGCACCCCGTGCGTGGCCGGGTGCTGCGGGCCGATGTTGATGAGCATGTGCTCGCCCGCGATGTCCTCGTGCACCTGGCGGGCCTCGCCCTGCACGGGGATGACGGGGGCGTGCACCAGCGCCCCCCCGGAGCTCAGCTCGGGGTTGCGGGTCACGTTGTAGACCACTCTGCGCAGCGCCATGTCAGCCCGCTCCTCCCATGCCTCCGAACTCGCCCACGCCGCCGATGCCGCCCCCGCCCGAGGCGTCGCTGGGGTCGAACACCTCCGGCAGCCCCTGCCCCAGCATGTGGGCGATCTCCAGCTCCTGGGGCGAGTAGTGGTCCTCGGTCTTCATGCTGAGCGCCCGCCGCGTCTGCTCCGCCCGGCTGAAGCGGCCGCGCAGGGGGAAGTCCTTCCGCAGGGGGTGGCCCTCGGCGTAGTTGTATGGCATGAGGATGCGGCGCAGGTCCGGGTGCCCCCGGAACACCACGCCGAACATGTCGTAGACCTCGCGCTCCAGCCAGTCGGCCGCGCGCCAGAGGAAGTAGACGGTGTCGATCTCCAGCCCGTCCAGCGGCAGCTCGCACTTCACCCGCAGGTTCAGCTTGCGCTCGATGCTCCAGAGCTGGTAGACCACCTGGATCATCCGCCCGCCGCCGTAGTCCACGGCGGTCAGGTCCTGCAGGAAGTCGTACCCCTGCTGGTCCTTCAGCCACCCCAGGATCTCCAGGTTGCGCTCCGGCGGGATGTAGACGATGTGCTCGTCGCCCGCCACCAGCTCGTGCCGCAGCACCGCGGGGCCGAACTGCTCGCGCAGTGCGTCCACGCTGGGGTGCGGCGGCAGGTCGCCCGCCTGCGGCGGCGCGCCGGCGTCCGGCGCGTCGCTGGGGGCGGGGCCCTGGTCCAGGGAGTCGAGTCCCTTCTTGAAGCCGTCGTCGCTCATGTCAGGTGCACGGAAGTGCCCGGTGCCCAGGTTCAAGTGTCAAGAAAACGACCCTCTGGGCACTTGAACCTGGGCACTTGATCCTCTACCTCACGGACTCCGGTCCGAGACCCGCACCACCGCCCCGGTGCTCACCAGGCCGCTCGCGCGGTTCTGGCTGGTGCTGTTGCCGAAGGGGAGGGTGATGCGGTCCACCACCTCCTGCGGCAGGTAGCTCCCCGTCTCCGGCAGCTGGTCCACCGCGTTCCACTCGTCTTCGCTGGTGGGGGCGGAGTGCTTGATCTTCTCGTGGATCATCAGGATGCCGTACATCAGCCCCTCGGGGCGCGGCGGGCACCCCGGCACGTAGACGTCCACGGGGATGATGGTGTCGATCCCCTGCACCATGCTGTAGACGTCGAACACGCCGCCGCTGCTGGCGCAGGCGCCCATGCTGATGCACCACTTGGGCGACGGCATCTGCTCCCAGATCTTCTTGAGCACCGCCGCCATCTTGTAGCTCACCCGCCCCGCGCAGATCAGCAGGTCCGCCTGCCGGGGGCTGAAGCTCATCCGCTCCATCCCGAAGCGCGCCAGGTCGTAGCGCGTGGCGGCGGTGGCCATCATCTCGATGGCGCAGCACGCCGTGCCGAAGGGCATGGGCCAGAGCGAGTTGCGGCGCGCCCAGTTCACCACCTCGTCAAGCCGGGTGGTGAGGAAGCCGGGGTGGCCGTCGAAGAGGTTGTGCTGCTGCAGGGTGGCCGGCTGCGTCTGCCCCGGCAGCCCCTGGTGCACCGCCAGGCCCTCCCGGTTCACGGGCTGGCCCTCGGTCGGGTCATCGCCGGTGGGCCGTTCGTTCAGTCCCATTCCAGCGCTCCTTTCTTCCATTCGTAGACCAGGCCCACGGTGAGGATGAACACGAAGATCATCGCCGCCGCGAAGCCGCCCCACCCCAGCGCCCGGGCCTCCACCGCCCAGGGAAGCAGGAACACCGTCTCCACGTCGAAGACGATGAACAGGATGGCCACCACGTAGAACTTGACGGAGAAGCGCTCGCGGGTGCCGCCCAGCGGCACCATCCCGCTCTCGTACGGCGAGCTCTTGACCTTGGTGGCCCTCCCCGGGCTGAGGACCGTGCTGAGCACCACCATGAAGATGGCGTTCACCACCGAGACCCCCAGCAGGATCAGCACCGGGATGTAGGGGCGAAGCATGGCGCTCCTGGACCTGTCCTGAACGGTAGTTTGTGAAAACGTTCACTTGCTCGGAGCCGGGCCAAGATACTGCCCCGTGAAACCCCGGTCAAGCAGCGACGGCGCGGCGTTCGCGGCCTCTTGCCGCCCCCCGCGCGCGGGGGTAGCTTGGCGCTCCTGTCCACGCGTTCGGCACGGGCCTGTACACCTGTTTACCGGGTGCGTTCTGGCCGCCGCGCCGAGGTCCCCGCCGCCCCTTCAAGCTCCGTTCCGCGCCATGAGCATTCGCTCCGACCGATGGATCCGCCGCATGGCCCGCGAGCACGGGATGATCGACCCGTTCGAGGACGCGCAGGTGCGGCAGGGCACCATCAGCTACGGCGTGAGCAGCTACGGCTACGACATGCGCGTGGCCAACGAGTTCAAGATCTTCACCAACGTCAACAACGCCATCGTCGACCCCAAGGCGTTCAGCGACAAGAGCTTCGTCCCCTTCGAGGGCGACGTGTGCATCGTGCCGCCCAACAGCTTCGCCCTGGCCCGGTCGGTGGAGTACTTCCGCATCCCCCGCAACGTGATCACGCTCTGCGTGGGCAAGTCGACGTACGCGCGCTGCGGCATCATCACCAACGTCACCCCCTTCGAGCCGGAGTGGGAGGGATACGTCACGCTGGAGATCAGCAACACCACGCCGCTCCCGGCCAGGATCTACGCCAACGAGGGGATCGCGCAGGTGATCTTCTTCGAGGGCGATCCCGAGGGCCCCGAGGTGAGCTACAAGGACCGCAAGGGCAAGTACCAGGGACAGACCGGGGTCACCACGCCGCGACTTTGAGTGCGTGAGTGCGTGAGTGCGTGAGTGCGTCAGTGCGTGAGTCCGGCGCCGGGCGAGGAGGCGATCACCGGAGCCGGTGATCGCACCCCCAGTCCGCACAGGCGGACTTCGTGAGGTTCCAGCAGCGGTTTCAACCGCCGGGCGCGAGGCCGGACGCAGCCCACCAGAACCCTTCGTGCCGTCGCGGTTGCCGATCGGCGACACAGACGCCTTCCTTAGAGATAGACAGCCAGAGCCCTTCCGCATGACGCAGAACCCCGTCACCCCCAAGCAGATGGATGCCATCCGCGAGGTGGTGAACATCGGCGCCGGCCACGCGGCCACCAACCTGTCGGCCCTCACCGGGCTCACGGTGATGATCTCCGTGCCGCGCATCCAGTGGGCGGACCCCTCGGTGCCTCCGCCCCTCCCCGGCGCGGGCGACCTGGTGCTCATCACCGTTCCCATCACCGGCGTGAGCGAGGCGGGGGGCGAGCGCGCCTCGCTCATCCTGGCCCGCGAGACGGCGCTGCGCATGGTGGCGCTCATGCTGCGCCGCGACCCCGCCCGGCACCAGGAGGTGGGCGAGCTGGAGCGCTCGGCGCTGATGGAGATGGGGAACATCGTCTGCGCGGCGTACGTGGGCGTGCTGGGCACCTTCCTGGGCAAGGGCGTGATGATCGGCACGCCGACCATGCGGGTGGGCGCGCGGGGCGAGATCGTGGACCCGGTCGCCCACGGGCTGGTGATCGAGACGGACTTCACCTTCCTGGCCACCACCTTCGAGGGCGTCTTCGTCCTCAGCCACAGCGACGTCTCCTTCACGTCGCTCCTCACCGCGCTCGGCTTTCAGGACGTGGGCCGCCCGGGCGGCGCCGCCACGGCCTGACCCCGCCTTCCCCACCCATGACCGGCGACTTTCCCCCGTTCTCCGCGGCGGCCCGCCACGCGCACCTGCGCGCGCTGGGGGACGAGACCTGGGACCTGCTGGTGGTGGGCGCCGGGATCACCGGCGCGGCGGCGGCGCGCGACGCGGCGGGGCGCGGGCTGCGGGTGGCGCTGGTGGACTCGGGCGACGTGGGGCGCGGCACCAGCAGCCGCTCTTCGCGCCTGATCCACGGCGGGCTGCGCTACCTGGAGACGGGGAACCTGAAGCTGGTCTTCGAGGCCAGCGCGGAGCGCCGCCGGCTCCTGCGCCTCGCCTCGCACCTGGTGCACCCCCTTCCCTTCCTCTTTCCCGTCTTTCGCGGCGGCCCGGTGGGCTACCGCAAGCTGCAGGCGGGGATGTGGCTGTACGACGGCCTGTCGCTCTTCCGCAACATCGCCCCGCACCGCATGCTCCCCCGCGACCGCGCGCGGACGGAGGAGCCGCGGCTGCGGGCGGACGGCCTGCTGGGCGCCGCTGTCTACTACGACGCCTCGGTGGACGACGCGCGCCTCACCCTGGCGAACGCGCGCGGCGCGCACGAGGCCGGCGTGGCGGTGGTGCCGCACGCGGAGGTGGCGGGGTTCCTGAACGACGGGCGCGGCGTGGTGGGGGCGCGGGTGCGCGACTGCCTGGTGGAGGGCGCGCAGTCGGTGGAGGTGCGGGCGCGGGTGGTGCTGAACGCCACCGGGCCGTGGAGCGACGCGCTGCGCAGGCTGGCGGACCCGGGCGCGCGCCCCCGCCTGCGCCCCACCAAGGGCGCGCACGTGATGGTGCGCCGCGACCGGATCGACAACCGGCACGCCATCACCTTCCGGTCGCCGATCGACGGGCGGGTGATGTTCGTCCTTCCCTGGGGCGGCTTCTCCTACGTCGGCACCACGGACACGGACTACGCCGGCTCCCCCGCCGAGGTGCGCGCGGACGCGGACGACGTGCGCTACCTGCTGGACTCCGCCAACTCCCTCTTCCCCGAGGCGAAGCTCACGGGCGACGACGTGGTGAGCAGCTGGGCGGGGATTCGCCCGCTGCTGGCGCCGGCCCGGCCGGAGGGCGGGCTGGCCGCCAGCGCCACCTCACGCGAGCACGAGATCTGGCGCGACCGCAGCGGGCTGCTGAACATCGGCGGGGGCAAGCTCACGACCTACCGGGTGATGGCGAAGCAGGTGGTCGACGTCGCCGCGCGCACGCTCAAGGACGAGCACCGCGTGCAGAGCGGCAGCTCCCCCACGGCCGACCTTCCCCTCCCCGGCGACCCGCACGAGCCGTGGGAGCCGTTCCGGGAGCGCTTCGTCCGCCAGGCCGTGGCCGCGGGGCTGGGTCCCGACACGGGCGAGCACCTGGCCCGCAGCTACGGCGAGGACGCGGAGGCGGTGCTGGCCGCCGTCCGCGCGGACGCGGCGCTCGCGGAGCGGCTGATGGAGGGCCACCCGTACGTTCGGGCGGAGGTGCCGCACGCCGTCCGCACGGAGATGGCGATGACGCTCGAGGACGTGCTCGTCCGCCGCCTGCACCTGTTCTACGAGGCCGCGGACGGCGGGCTGGCGGTGGCGGACGAGGTCGCCCGCCGCATGGCCGCCCAGCCGGGGATCGGCTGGAGCGACGCGGAGGTGGCGCGGCAGGTGGAGGCGTACCGGCGGGCGGTGCGGGAGAGCCGTGGGTTCGGCGGGTGATGGCGCGGCTACGGCTGGATGCGCGCGAGATCGTCGACCGGGAGAGCTTTCACGACCTGTTCGCCCGCGAGCTCGGCTTCCCCGGCTTTTACGGCCGCAACGGCGATGCGTGGATCGACTGCATGAGCTGCCTGCGCGAGGACTGCGGGATGACGCGCTTGCTCCTGGGCCCGGAAGAGGTGCTCACACTGGAGCTGCGCACTCCGCCGACGTTGGCCGCCGCGTGCCGGAGATCGCCGAGGCGCTGCCGGACTGGTGCGGCTTCGTGAACGAGCGGATGCGCCACGCCGGCGAGGACCCGGTGATCGCGCTCGAACTGGCCTGATACGACGCCGCATTCCCGTGGAGCGGAGATTGGCGATGGACGTTGGAGCCGCGTACCTGGAGGACGTCCGCAGGGTGGCCCGCTACTACAAGGGGCTGGCGGACGAGGCGATGGCGCAGGTGGACGGCGCGCAGTTCCTCACCGCGCTGGGCGGCGAGGAGAACAGCATTGCGCTCGTCGTGAAGCACATGGCGGGGAACCTGCGCTCGCGATGGACGGACTTCCTGACCAGCGACGGCGAAAAGCCGGACCGCGACCGCGACGCGGAGTTCGAGGTGCTGGCCGGCGACGGGCGCGCGGAGCTGATGGAGGCGTGGGAGCGGGGCTGGGCGGCGTTCCTGGATACGCTCGGCTCGCTCACCCCGGGCGACCTGGGGCGCACCATCACCATCCGCGGCGAGCCGCAGACGGTGCTGCGCGCGGTGGACCGCGGCGTGGCGCACGCCTGCTACCACGTGGGGCAGATCGTGCTCCTCGCCAAGCACTTCGCCGGGCCGGGCTGGCGCACGCTCAGCATTCCGCGCGGCCAGTCGCAGCAGTTCAACGCGCGGATGACCGAACAGCAGGGCCGCTGACGGCGGAGCGAGAACCAAGGCACTTGCGTGGAGGAGAGGGTTTCGGTATATTGCCGGTCAGCAGGACGAGCGTAAAGGTTCCTCCCCGGTGACAAGAGCCCATGGGGCTCTCCCGCAAGGGTAGCTGGGGAGGTCGCTTTTCATATCCCTACCCCGAACGCCTCCCACTCGCTCCGGATCCATCCCTGGATCTTCCGGTACGGCCGCTCGTCTCCCCGCAGCTTGCGTTGCACGGCCCAGGTGCAGTAGTCCACCGCCTGCAACCCCGCGTGCGCCGCCGAGAAGTGGTGCAGGATGGAGAACGGCCGCTCTCCCCGCGCGTCGCGGATGGCGGTCCGGAACGCCTTCGCCAGCGCCTTGCGATCCCGCTGCAGCGGCAGGTTGTCGGTGATCACGACCACCGGCTCGTCCAGGTGGCGATACCGGTCCAGCACGCTGTCCACCAGCACGTAGCCCAGCCGGGCGTAGAACTCGAACGGGTCGCGCAGCTCGGCGGGGGTGCGGCACTTCTCCACGACCAGCACGTCGAAGTCGAACCCGCCCACGCAGGCCAGCGCGTCGAACACCTGGTTGCGCACCACCTGACGGTCCTCGGCCCCGTGGAAGCACTCCAGTTCCAGCCCCTGCTCCAGCAACCCGTACCGCACGCGCGTCAGCGCGGCCGTCAGCGGCCCGGGATCGCGCAGCGTGAGCGCGCCGAAGCAGAAGTGCCTGGAGCCGTTGCTGGAGAAATCCAGGTTCCCCGACTCATCGAAAAAGAGATAAACCGCCACCCATCCCCCTCGTCCCAGAAAGACACACGCGACGTCTCCATCAGATCTGTCACCGTGCCCACATACATAGTCTCTCTGTTTACTTTCATCAAGAGCGTCCGGCTATGTTCCTGGACGGAGGTGGATGCGCGCCCTCATCCCTCGCGCTCCGCCACGCCCTCCTCCGTTGCCGCGGCGGGCGTGAAGCCGCGGCACCGGAGGACGGGCGTGCGCGGATACTTCGGGAAGCGTGGATCGGTCTCGGAGAGCTGGCAGAGGAAGAAGCGCGAGCCGCGGCGCGTGTCGACGAGACGGACGTTCGCGCAGCGTTCGCAGAGGCCGCCGGGGGGCGCGTAGGGCTGGCTCATGCGTCGCGCCCCGCGGGCCGGGGCTCCGGCTCGCCGTCGCCCCGGGAGGGCCAGCCGCCGGAGAGGGAGTAGCTGAAGTACAGGAACACCGCACCGAAGCCCAGGAAGAGCAGCACGCGGAAGAGCGGGTCCAGGCGCTCCAGGTCCACCAGGAACAGCTTGGCCACGGTCGCCAGCAGCGTGCAGATGGCGATGCGCTCCGCCGTGGGCCACCCCTGCCGCAGCGCCAGCAGCAGCAGCCCGAGCCCCCAGGCGCCCCACGCCATGGTCGCGTACCCCTGCCCGCCCTCCAGCTGCGCCAGCTGCCGCCAGATCCAGCCGAGCACGGCGACGTGGGCCCAGATGCGGTACGTGAGCATCTCGCGGCGCGTGCGCATGAGGTACGACGCCGCGAAGCCGGCCCCGATCGCCGCCAGGTCCGCCGCCACGCGGCGCGGGCTGACGTCGGCGCTCTCCACCAGCCGGAAGAGCACCCACGCGCCCACGGCCAGGGAGCCCCGGTGCGCCAGCCAGCGGATCGCCAGGCCGGCGCCGGCGCGGGCCAGCAGGTGCAGCGCCAGCGCCTGCGCGGCGAGCGCCACCAGCAACGCCTCGGCCTGCAGCGCGCCCAGGCACCCCGCCGGCAGCAGCACCGCCGCGGCGAACAGGAGCACCCGCGCCAGCCGCGCGTCCCGCCGCCACAGCGTCCACGCGCCCAGCGCGTAGAGCGCCGCCGCGCCCGCCCCCAGCGCCCCCCACTCCGCCGCCTCCATCCGCCAGACCAGCGCCGTGGTGGCCACGAACATCGCGGGCGCCACGATCGACACGCCGTACCAGTGCAGCGCCTCGCGGTGGCGCCAGTGCCGCTCGTGCGGCCGCCCGTCCGGCGAGGCGCGGCGGGCGGCGTCGGTGGTGGCCACGCGGCGCAGCAGCGGCAGCACGCCCAGGACGATCCAGGCGAAGACCGCCGCCGCCTGCATCCACGCCCGCGCATTCCCCGGGCGGGCCAGCGCGGCGGAGAACGCGTTGGCGTACGAGGCCAGCAGCGCCCAGCCGAACGCCATGGACGTCCACAGCACCAGCCGCCACCCGCGCCGCAGGTACGGCACCACCGTCCACGCCAGCACGGCGGAGGTGTAGAAGGCCAGCCCGCGCGGGGTGGCGTACGAGATCCCCAGGATCAGCGGCGTCCCCAGCCCGCCGAACGCGCCCACGATGGCCAGCGCCGGCTGCCCCCGCCACAGCGCCGTCCCGAAGGCGCCCGCCGTGATCGCCACCATCCCCGCGAAGGCCACCGGGTAGCCGACCAGCCGGTAGAGGACGAAGGCGGCCCATCCCGTGATGTAGAAGGTGGCGATGCCCCCGCCCAGCAGCACCGAGCCGAAGCGCCGGCGCTCGTCCATCCGCAGCCCCAGCGCGGTGAGCACCGCCCCCACCGCCGCGCCGAAGCCCACGCGCACGGCCGGCGTGAGCCACCCCTCCTCGATGGAGTAGCGGAAGAGGAGCGCCACCCCCAGCAGCAGGAGCACGATGCCGAGCCGGTTGAGCCACGTCTGGCCGTCCCAGGAGAAGAGGCCGCGTGCGTTCTCCGGCATCCACTCCCGCGCGCGGTCGCGCACCGCGTCGCGGGCGCGGCGGCGCGGCGGCTCCGCGGCCTCGGCGGCAGCTGCGGCGGCCGCCCGGCGCTCCCCCTCGTCCGACGGCGGTGGAAGGCGGCGGCTCAGCTCGTCGACCAGGCGCTCCAGGCGCTCCAGGCGCGCCTCCAGCGAGGCGTCATCCAATCGGCTCATGCTCCCTGCGCGGTACGTCTGCCCGGATCGCCGCCTCCGCCTCCACCCGCCGGCGCACGCCCTCCGGCATCCGCGCCGAGTCCAGCCGCCAGGGCGAGGCGTCCACCAGCTGCTGCGGCAGCACGCGCCCCTCCGGGCCGGTGAGCGCCGCCTTCACCACCGCCCGCGCCGCCTCGTCGCCGCCCCGGGTGAAGCGCTGCTCCAGGTACACCCGGCGGTCGTCCCCGCAGAGCAGCCGCGCCCGGCGACGAAGCGCCGCCACGGGCCAAGGGGATGCCGGAAACGGATGGTGGCGGAGGCGATGACCGGCTTCCAGCGCCGGCGCCACCGCTCGCCCACCATGCCGGTCCGCACCATCAGGTCCACGCGGCCCAGGTCCATCAGCGTCAGGCAGCGGCCGTCGTTCAGGCAGAAGTTGAGGTCCGGGCTCGTGGGCAGCACGCGCGCGTGGATGACGGATTCCAGCGGTCCGCGCCGCGCGCGCAGCACGACCAGGACCAGGCGCAGAAGCAGGCCCATGCGCGCGGCGTGGAAGTGGGCGATCCGCCTGAATATAGCCGCGGGGGTGGATGCGGGGCAGTCGCCTACTTGCGCATGTCCTTCGGATGGCGCGCCGGGTCGAAGCGCGTCTTGCCGTCCTTGTCCATGCACCACGGGTTGCTCACCGCCCGCCGCACGGGAAGCTCCCCCTCCGCATCGACGCGGATCGCCACGCGCACCTTGCGCCGCAGCCTGCGGTTGGCGATGCGCTTGTCCTGCTTCTCGGAATCCGCGGTGCTCATGCCGCGGATCGGGGTGCGTCGTCGGGACCGGCTCACGGTGTCCTCCGGATCAGCGGCCGCGGGCGGCGACCTCCCACACGTCCACGACCTCGTCGCCGCGGACGGCGTAGAGGCGCTCGTGCAGGTTGACGGAGACGCACACGTGGTTGGGGACGATGCGCACCCGCTCCCCGATGCGCGGCCGCCACGCGGTGCCCGACAGGTCCAGGAGCCCGTGCTCCTCGGAGACGGACTTCACCACCACCTCCGGCCGGTCCAGCAGCGCGCCGTAGCCGACGGTGTCGGCGCGGATCTCCTCCTTCGACAGCGCCTTGGAGCCCGCGTCCACCACCGCCTGCCCCGGCACCGCAGTGGAGACGACCGTCGTCAGGACGGAGTACGCGTTCTCGTCCCACGCGCAGGCGCCGATCTCGGCCGTGGTGCGGTCGTTGAAGATGCTGGTCCCCGGCCGCACCTCGGTAAGCCCGGCGATCTCGTGCGAGCGCCAGAAGGTGGGCGTGGACCCGCCGCTGACCACCGCCGGCGCCAGCCCCGCCGCCTCCAGCGCCTCCAGCGCCCGTCCGATCCGCTCGTTCAGCGCGCGGATCGCGTCGTCCTGCCGCTCCACCTGCTGGCGGACGTGGCCGGGGTAGAACATCACGCCGCCGTACTCCACCCCCTTCTCGTCCGCGGCCGCGCGCGCCAGCGCCACCGCGTCATCGGGCGACTGCACGCCGACGCGCCCCATCCCCGCGTCCACCTCCACCAGCACGCGGACGGGCCGCCCCGCCCCGCCCGCGGCCGCCGCCAGTCCCCGCAGCGCCTCCGCCGAGTCCAGGCCGACGGAGAGCCGCACGCGTTCGGGGAGCGCCATCAGCCGCGCCAGCTTCGCCGCGCCCACGGGCGGATAGGCGAGCAGCAGGTCGCCCACCGCCTGCGCCATCACCTCCGCCTCGCGCGGCGTGGCGACGGTGACGCCCACGGCGCCGGCGCGCACCTGCTCGGCCGCGAGGGCCGGGCTCTTGTGCGTCTTGGCGTGCGGCCGCCACGCCAGCCCGTGCACGCGGCAGTACTCCGCCGCGCGGCGCAGGTTGGCGTGCATGCGGTCCACGTCCACCAGCGGGACGGGCGTGTCGAGGTCGTGGAAGGTGCGGGGCGTCGGCATCCTGCGTCGGAATCCGGGAGATGGATGGATTCCGGAAGGTACGGCGGGACGCGCGAGATCGGGAGGGGCCCGCCCGGTGAGGCCCGCCCCCGGCCTCGCTCAGGCTCGTCCACCCCCTCCCGCAAACTGCGCGGGAGGGGGGATAAACGGCGGAGGGTCTCGTGTGCATCTGCAGGCCGCGCGCGAGGGGCGGGCCCCCTCCCCGGCCCTCCCCCACAAACTGCGTGGGGGAGGGAGGACGGCGAGTTCGGACACCAGGCTGCAGCCTGCAACCCGTCCCCGGTCACCTGTTGGTTGAGGGATGCGCGCCCGGAACAACCAGTGCGTGAGTGCGTGAGTGCGTGAGTAGCTGCGCGGTGACTCCGCACTCACGCACTCGCCCTCACCTCCGCTCGCGGCTCAGGATGGGATCGTCGGGGTCCAGGACGCCCGGCTTGATCTTGAGGTGCTTGTTCTCACGCCGGAACGCCAGCTGCTGGGTCATCCGCGCCAGGATCTCCGGATCCATGTCGTCGCCGGTGGGCGCGTCGTGCTTGAGCTCGCGGATCTCACGCTCCATCGGCCGCGCCAGCAGCTTGTCCATGTTCTCGGCGAAGAACGCGGGCGCGCCGCTCCAGTCGTGGTGCTGCGCGTCGTGGCGCACCGCCTCCACGTCGGCGGCCAGGTCCTCGGGAAACTCCAGCAGCCACCGCCCCTCGGGGTCGCGCCGCCCCTCCGTCTCCAGCAGCACGCGGTACAGCCGGCGGTAGTCGGGGTCCTGGAACTCGTCGGGGCCCACGAACTCCGCCGACTGCGCCACCCAGTGCTCGGAGTGGAACATCATCATCAGCAGGTTGCGCTCGGCGCCCATGCGCACCCGCACCTGCGCGGCTCCCGGCCGCCCCATGAAGCGTGGCCGCCCGTCCGGCCGGTCCCCCTGCCGCCGCCCGTACGCCTCCTCGCGCCGGCGCTCGTCGTGCACCTGGGCGAAGGTGCGGGGGAGCTCCTGCACCGCCGCCGCCTCGCGCTCCAGCGTCTCCACCGGCACGCCGGTGCGGTCGCTGATTCGCTTGAGGTACACGCCGCGCAGCACCTGGTCCTTCGCCGCGCGGACGGTGGGGAGCAGCACGTCGATGGCCCGGCGCGTCCCCTTGATGCTGGTGAACAGCCCCTTGCGGTCCAGCAGCTGGAGCTTGCGCTCCATCACGTCGATGGCGTCGGCCAGGTAGCGGCGCAGCGCGTCGGCGCCCTGGGCGCGCACCAGCGAGTCGGGATCCTCGCCCTCCGGCAGCGTGGCCACCAGCACCTCCACCCCCGCGCGCAGCAGCTGGTCGCCGTTGCGGAAGGTGGCCTTCAGCCCCGCCTTGTCGCTGTCGTACAGCAGGATGGCGCGCGAGGTGTAGTTGGCGATGAGCGCCGCCTGCTCCTCGGTCATCGCCGTCCCCAGCGGCGCCACCGCGTTGGGCACCCCGTGCGCCGCCAGCGACACGTAGTCCATGTACCCCTCGACCACGAGCGCCACCTCTTCGCGCCGGATGGCGCCGCGGCTCCACCCCAGCCCGTACAGCGTGCTCCCCTTGTGGTAGATGGGCGATTCGGGGGAGTTGAGGTACTTGGGAACGTGCTCCTCCACCTGCTCGATCACCCGGCCGCCGAAGGCCAGCACCCGCCCGCCCAGGTCCTCGATGGGAAAGATGACGCGCCCGCGGAAGGCGTCGTACGGCTCGCGCCCGGTCTTCTTGGCCTCCTTCACCAGCCCCACGGCGAGCAGGTCGGCGGTGTGGAAGCCCGCCCTGCGCGCCGCCGTGCCGAACGCGTCGTACGACTCCGGCGCCCAACCCAGGCCGAAGCGCTCCACCGTCTCGGGCGTGATGCCGCGGCGCTCCAGGTACTCGCGCGCCCGCTGCCCGCCGGGCGCGGCCAGCTGCTCGCGGAACCACTGCGCCGCGAAGGCGTTGACCTCGTACAGCACGCGGTTGGGGTCGTCCTCGCGGTCGCGGCGCTGCTCGCGCTCGTCGGGCACCTCGATTCCCACGCGTCCCGCCGTCCAGCGCACCGCCTCGGGAAAGGTCATCCCGAGCTGCTTCATCAGGAAGTTGTAGACCGTCCCCGCCTCGCCGCAGACGAAGCACTTGTAGAAGCCCTTGGCCGGGTCCACCGAGAAGTTGGGCCCCTCGCCGCCGTGCAGCGGGCACGGTCCCCGCCAGGTCTTCCCGGTGCGCTTGAGGCGCGTGTGCTCCGAGAGGATCTCCACGAGGTCGGCGCGCTGCCGGATCTCTTCGACGAGGTGGTCCGGGATGGGCAAGGGTTGAAAGTGCGTGAGTGCGTGAGTGCGTGAGTGCGTGAGTGCGCTCTCGCCTGGTTCTCTGTTCTGTGCACGGCATCGGGGCGGCGGGAGCGCGAGGGGGACCCTCACCCCCCACGACCGTGCGCTGGACCCCGTCGAAGTTCATCCCCCCTCCCGCGCGGTTTGCGGGAGGGGGTGGCGCGCGCCAGGCGCCGCCGGGGGCGGGCCCCCTACGCGAACTCCACCACCGTCACCCCCGTCCCGCCCTCGAAGAGCTCGCCGGGACGCTGCACGGAGATGCGGCGGTCCTTCTCCAGCAGCTTGCGCACGTGCGCCCGCAGCGCCCCCGTCCCCTTGCCGTGGATGATGCGGAACGACGGCAGCCCCGCCAGGATGGCGCTGTCGATCGCGCGACCCAGCAGCACGTCCACCTCGTCCGGCCGCAGCCCGCGCAGGTCCACCTCCGGCCGCGCCTCCGCCCCCGCGTTCACGTACCCCGCCGAGGGGCGCGGCCGCGGCTCCGCCTGCTGGTCGCCCGCGGCCAGCGGCGTGAGGTCCTCGCGCGGCAGCAGCAGGCGCATGGAGCCGGCCTCCACCATCGCCTTGCCGTCGCGCACGTCCACCACGGTCCCCGTACGCCCCAGCGACTCGATCCGGACTCGGGCTCCCGGCTCCAGCTGCACGGGGCCGCGCTTGCGCCCCCCGCCGCTCCGCGCCGGACGCTCCGCGGGCTGCTTTTCGCGCTGGCGGGTGGCCGCCTCCTCCACCCGCCGCCGGGCGGCGCGCGCCGCCGCTTCCAGCGTCTCGGCGTCCGCGGCGTCGCGCACCTCGCGGATGGCGGCCTCCACCTCGGCACGCGACTGCAGCAACAGGTCGCGCGCCTGCTGCCGCGCGCGGCGCTCCGCGTCCTTCTCCCGCTGCTTCAGCTCGCGCTCGCGCGACTCCAGCGCTTCCCGCAGCGCCTCGGTCTCCGCCAGCCGCCGCGCCAGCTCGTCGTTCTGCGCGGCGAAGCGCTGCTCCTTGGCCTCCAAATCCAGCAGCAGCCGGGCGACGTCGCGCTCGCCCGCGGGAAGCGTGGCCTCCGCCTCTTGCAGCAGCCGCGGCTCCAGCCCCAGCCGCCGCGCGATGGCCAGCCCGTACGAGCGGCCGGGGATCCCCTTGAGCAGCCGGTAGGTGGGCTGCAGCCGCTCCGCGTCGAACTGCAGCGACGCGTTCACGATCCCCCGCTCCTCCGTCGCCAGCAGCTTGAGCTGCCCCAGGTGCGTGGTGGCGACGGTGAAGCAGGAGCGGCGCGTCAGCTCCACCAGCACCGCCCGGGCGAGCGCCGCCCCCTCCTGCGGGTCCGTGCCGCTGCCGATCTCGTCCGTGAGCACCAGCGACTGCCAGTCCGCCCGCTCCAGCACCTCGCGCAGGTTCTTCAGGTGCGCGGAGAAGGTGGACAGCGACGCCTCGATGGACTGCTCGTCGCCCACGTCGGCGAAGACGTCGCGGAAGACGGGGAGGCGCGTCCCCTGCGCCACGGGCGGCACCACCCCGCTCTGCGCCAGCAGCGAGATGAGCCCCATGGCCTTGAGCAGCACCGTCTTGCCGCCCGTGTTGGGGCCGGAGATGAGCAGCGTGCGCTCGCCCCGGTCCATCCGCAGGTCGAACGGCACCACGTCGGACGACTGCGCCAGCAGGATGGGGTGGTAGCCGCGCACCACCTCGTACTCCTCCGTTCCCGCCTCCATCATCCGCGGCGCGCGGCCGTCCGTGCGCAGCGCGTAGCGGGCGCGCGCGTACAGCGAGTCCAGCGCCACCAGCGCGTCCAGCGCCGCCAGCAGCTCCGGCTGCAGCGGGCGCAGCCGGCCGGTGAGCTCGCGGAGGATGCGGGTGACCTCGCGCGCCTCTTCCGCCTCCAGCGTGCGCAGGCGGTTCATCATCTCCACCGCCACGGGCGGCTCGATGAAGAGCGTGGCGCCCGTGGCCGACTCGTCGTGGACGATGCCGCCCACCTCGCCGCGCCCCTCGCGCCGCACGGGGATCACGTAGCGCCCCTCGCGCACCGTCACGGACGCGTCGGACACCTGCAGGTGCGGCGGCAGCTGGGCCATGAACGCCGCCAGCCGCTCCACCAGCCTGCCGCGGGTGCTCTTGATCTCCCGCCGCGCCCGGTACAGCGCCGGCGATGCCTCGTCGCGCACCAGCCCGGCGTCGTCCACCGTGCGCGCGATCTCCGCCTCGTCCTTCTCCCGCTCCACCAGCCCGCCCGCGACCAGCGCCAGCAGCGGGAGCGCGGCGGCGTTCTGCCCCAGCGCGCGGCGGGTGGTGCGCGAGGACGCCAGCAGCACCCCCACGTCGCGCAGCTGCGGCCCGTCCAGCACCGAGCCTTCGATGCGCAGCCGGCGCAGCGCCTCGCGCACGTCGGGGATGGCGGGGACGGACCACCCGGAGTCGCCGCGCAGGAAGCCGCGCATCTCCTCCACCCGCGCCAGCTCCGGCTCGATGAACCCCAGGTCGGCGCTGGGCGACAGCGCGCGCACCGCCTCCGCGCCCAGCGCGGACGAGGCGTAGCGCGCCACGAGGTCCAGCGCCTCGCGGTACTCCAGGACGTTCAGGGCGTGCGAGTTCATCCAGCGGGTCGGGAGTGCTGCGCCAGGCGGAACGCGGAACCCGGAAAGATAACCTCCGCGCGCCCCCCGCCGTAGCCCCGGTCTCCGGAGCCCGCCAGCCGCGCCTACCGAAGAGTAACCGAAGAGCGGAAGGAGGGAAAGCCGGTCGAAGGCGCCACCTGCGGCACGCCGGGAAGGAAGAGGCGGAAGGTGCTCCCCTCGCCGGGGCGCGACTCCACCTCCAGGGTGCCGCCCTGCAGCTCCGCCAGCCGCCGGGCGATGGGCAGGCCCAGCCCCGTGCCCACGCCGGGCTCGCCCACCTGCACGAACTCCTCGAAGATGCGCTCCAGGTCGTCCGGCGGGATGCCGGGGCCGTGGTCCGACACCTCGCAGAGCACGCCGCCGGGCGCGGGCCCCAACCGCACCTCCACCGGCTGCCCGTGCCCGAACTTGACCGCGTTGGACAGGAGGTTGAGCAGGATCTGCCGCACCCGCCGGGCGTCGCCCAGCACCACCAGCGGGCGGGCGGCCACGTGCACGGTGAGGTGGCAGCCGTGCTCCAGCGCCAGCGGGGACAGCGCCGCGACCACGCTTTCCGCCAGCTCGGCCGTCTCCACGTCCTCCACCCGCGTCTCCAGCCGCCCGGCCTCCAGGCGGGACAGGTCCAGCAGGTCGTTGATCAGCTCCAGCAGGTGGCGCGCGGAGAGCTGCGACCGCTCCACGGCCTCGCGCTGGGGCTGGCTGAGCGGGTCGTAGACGCCGGAGAGGAGGAGGTCGTTGTAGAGCATCACCGCGCTCACCGGGGTGCGCAGCTCGTGGCTCATCATCGCGTAGAAGCGGTCGCGGGCGATGATGGCCTGCTCGCGCTCGTGCTCCGCCCGCATCCGCTCCGTGACGTCGATCCCCACACCGACCACCGCGGGGCGGCCGTCCAGCACGGTGCGGCTGCCGTGCACCTCCAGGTGGAGGAGCTCGCCGTCCGCGCGGCGGCCGCGGAAGGAGTACTGCACGGACTCCACCTCGCCCGCCAGGCGCCGGCGGACGTTCTCGCGCACGATCGCGTGGTCCTGCGGGTCCACCAGCTCCAGCAGGCCGCGCGGTGTGTCCAGCCAGTCCGCCGGAAGCCCGAACACCTGCAGGAAGCGCGGGTTCACGTAGCGAAAGACGCCGTCCTGGATGAGGTAGATCGCCACCAGCGACTGCTCCACCAGGGGGCGGAAGAACTGCTCCGCCGTGCGCAGCGCGCCGCTGGTGCGGTCGCGCTCCGCCCGCGCGCGGCGCCACTCGATCTCCGTGGCCGCCAGCGCGGCCAGGTCGCGCAGCGCGCCCACCTCCTCGTCGTTCCAGGGGTGGGGCCGCGTGTCGGCCACGCAGAGCACGCCCACCGCGTGCCCTTCGCGGGTGACCAGCGGCACGCCCGCGTACGCGCGCACGCCCCACCCGCGCATGGCGGCGTCCACGCCCCCGGCCGGCTCGCCCTCCACGTCGGCGATCACCAGCGGCCGGCCCGTGGCGGCGACGGTGCCGCAGATGGAGCGGCCCAGGGGAATGCTGCGCGGCGCGCCCTGCCCCTCGGGAAGGCCGGCGGCGCTCTTGACCCACTGCCGCTCGCCGTCCACCAGCGACAGGAGCGAGATGGGCACGCGCAGCAGCTGCACGGCCAGCCGGGTGACGCGGTCGAACGCTTCCTCGGGCGGGGTGCCGGCCAGCTGGGTGGCGCCGAGCGCGGCCAGGCGCGCGGGATCGCGCAGGAGGTCGGCGGGATTGGTGGACATGGCGGGTGGGGCCGGCGTGAACGGCGGCTGCGGCACCGGGGGGACCATCAATGGCAACATGAACGGGGCGCACGCGGAAGGCAAGGGATTCGGGGCGGCGGATGGGGGGATGTTGCCGGAAACTGCGAGGTTACAGGGGACAGGTTACAGGTTACAGGTTACAGGTTACAGCCTGCAGGCGCGCATCCGGGCGCCGTGCGCGAACCGGCTTGCACACGCGCATTGCCCCCATCGGCGAGCAGGCGATGTCCGCCGCGCGGGATGCACCCGCGTCCACACCGCCGTTCCCGCGAGCTGTCCCCCTGTAACCTGTAACCTGTCCCCTGTAACCTTCTCCCGGGGTTCTTGACACCGCGCCCGGCGGCCCTAGTGTTTGCCTCATGACCAACGCTACCGAGCACTACACCCCGGTCGTCGAGGACTATCTCAAGGCCATCTGGATGCTGCAGCAGGTGGAGTCTCCGGTCTCCACCTCGCGCATCGCGGAGCGGCTGGGGCTGACCGCCGCGGCGGTGACGGCCATGATCAAGCGCCTGGCCGAGCACGACCTGCTGCGCCACGAGCCGTACTACGGCGTGCGCCTGACGGCCGCGGGCGAGCTGGCGGCGCTGCGCATCATCCGCCGCCACCGCGTGCTGGAGCTGTTCCTGGTGGAGAAGCTGGGCTACGAGTGGGACCGCGTGCACGACGAGGCGGAGCGCCTGGAGCACGCCGCCAGCGACGAGCTCATCGAACGGCTGGCGCGGCTGATGGGCGAGCCGGAGCGCGATCCGCACGGCAGCGCCATCCCCACCGCCAGCGGCGAGGTGGACCGCAGCCGCTACCCCGCCCTGGGCGACCTGGACCCCGGCGACTCGCGGCGCATCCTCGAAGTGCAGGTGCAGGAGCCGGAGCAGCTCCGCTACCTGGGCTCGCTGAACCTGAAGCCCGGCTCGGAGGTGGAGGTGGTGGAGAAGTCGCCCTTCGAGGGGCCGATCTCCCTCTCGATCAACGGCGCGCCGGCGGTGATCTCCTACTCGCTGGCCCAGCGCATCCGCGTGCGGCCTGAGGAGAAGAACTGAAGGGGACAGGGGACAGGTTACAGGGGACAGGTTACAGGGGACAGGTTACAGCCGGCGATTCAGTGCGCCGCCGCAGGCTGCTTCGGGGTTGCTGGCCGTAACCTGTCCCCTGTAACCTCGCCTCGTACTCGCTGGCCCAGCGCATCCGCGTGCGGCCTCCTAAGAAAGTCGCCTCAGCAGGAGCCCGCGTTCGTCCGCAACAAACCCGAATTTCTGATGTGATGGAAGGCGCCCCGCGGCTACAGGCGCTGAAGAGAAGAAGTGAAGGTACAGGATGCAGCCGGCGGCTCAGTGCTCCGCCACAGGCTACCTCGGTGCTGCTGGCTGTAACCTGTAACCTGTAACCTGTAACCTGTAACCTGTAACCTGTACCCTCGCCGTTCTGGCCGGCCTTTTGCTCGTTCCCGCGCGGCCAGACCTTCCTGAGACCGGGGCTTACGAGATGAGATTCCTGAAGCTGCTCCTGGGCGTGGCGGCGGTGGGCGTGGTGGCGGCGGCGTTCCGGGACTCGGCGCGCGGCCGGTGGCTCAAGCCCGCGGTGCCGTTCGCCGGCGACGACGACGAGGGGAGCATGGCGCTGGATGGGCAGGAGCCGATCCTGGGGTACGACGGCATGGACCGCGACACGCTGCTGGAGTGGCTGCGCGACGCGGTACTGGACCGCACCACCCTGCTGCGCATCCAGGCGTACGAGACCGCCAACCTGGCCCGCGGCCCCGTCCTGGACGCCATCGAGGACATGCTGGACTGAACGCGTCCGCGATGACGGAGAAGAGGCCGTCCACCCGCTCGGGGTCGACGGCCTCTGTTGGTCAGGCGGTCAGGCCACGCGCTGTTCCGCGACCACTTCGATCTCGTCGACGGGCACGTCCCACGCACCGCCGTCATCGGTCGGGTTTCGTCTAGGGCCCTGCGAGCATCCACCTGCCACGTCCGGAGCGAGCGGGAGGGCATCGGCGATCGTGTCGGCGAAGGAGCGTACAAGTAAACAGAATGTCGCGCGGGAGCGCAACACTCGCCATTCTCACCCGGCCAGCGCCTCGCGCGCGAGCCGGTTGAGCTCCTTGCCGTCGAAGCGGCCCTTCACGCGCGGCATCACCGCCTTCATCACCGCGCCCACGTCGCTGGCGCCGCCGGCCACCGCCTCGCGCACCATGTTGCGCACCTCGTTCTCGCCCAGCGCGGGGGGCAGGTACGCCTGCAGCAGGGCAGCCTCCTGCTCCTCCTTCTCCGCCAGCTCGGCGCGGCTGCCGGCGCGCATCTGCTCGGACGCTTCGCGGCGGCGCTTGATGGCGGTGGTCAGCAGCCCCCGCACGTCGTCGTCGGCCACGGCGCGGCCCAGCTCGATCTCGCGGTTGCGCACCTCGGAAAGGAAGGTGGAGAGCGTGGTGGTGCGCAGCTTGTCGCGGTCCTTGCGCGCCTGCGTAAGGTCGGCGCGCAGCTGTTCGATGAGCAGCGAGTCCGGCATGGCGGTATCCGTTCTGGATCGGGCGGATGGATGGGAGCGGGCAATCTACCGCCACCGCCGCTCCGCCTCAACGCCCTGCGCCGTCCGCTACCGTTGATTCGCGCCCCCGGCGGACGTAGCGTTGGCCAATCGTCATCCATCGTCCCGGCCGAAACCTGCCGCGCGGCACCTGCGTACCACGCGGCGCAGTCGCCGGGCGGCCGCCGGAAGCCCTGCGGATCCGCCGTCGTTTCTCCCCCCGGAACCCGTATGAACCACGCACTCCTGCTGGACGGCGTCTCCAAGAGCTACGCCGGCCACACCGCGGTCAAGAACCTCAGCCTGGCGGTCCCGCCGGGCACCATCTACGGAATCCTGGGCCCCAACGGAGCCGGCAAGAGCACCACGCTGCGGATGGTGATGAACATCATCATCCGCGACGCCGGCAGCATCTCCCTGCTGGGCGCGGACCCGGAGCGCGACCGCTCCGTGCTGCGCCGCGTGGGCTTTCTTCCCGAAGAGCGCGGCCTGTACCGCAAGATGAACGTCACCGACGTCATCGTCTTCTTCGCCGAGCTCAAGGGGGTGGACCGCAGGACGGCCCGCACCCGCGCGGGCGAGTGGCTGGAGCGGATGGGGCTGGGGGAGTGGCGGGCGACCAAGGTGGAGACGCTCTCCAAGGGGATGCAGCAGAAGGTGCAGTTCATCTCCACCGTCATCCATGAGCCCGAGCTGCTGATCCTGGACGAGCCCCACGCCGGGCTGGACCCGGTGAACCAGGAGGTGCTGCGCGACACCATCCTGGACTGGCGGCGCAAGGGGCGCACGGTGCTCTTCAGCACGCACAACATGGAGCAGGCGGAGCAGATGTGCGAAAGCCTGTGCATCATCGCGCAGGGCGAAAAGGTGCTGGACGGCCGCCTGCGCGACATCCGGCGCGAGCACGTGAGCAACGTCTGGTTCGTGGACTTCGACGTGGTGAGCGACGTCGCGGCGCGGTCCGCGGTGGAGTCGTTCATGTCCACCGCGCGCTTCGGCCGCGCCACCCGCAACGGCGACGACGGGTGGCGCATCGAGCTGAACCGCGGGGTGGACTCGCGGGCGCTGCTCTCGCAGCTGGCCGCGCTGGACGCGCCCGTGGTCCGCTTCGAGCGCGAGGTCCCCTCGCTGCACCAGATCTTCGTCTCCCGCGTAGGGAACGCAGCCACCCCCCACCGGGAACCCGCCCATGTCTGAGACCCTGGTCGTGATGCGGCGCGAAGTGCTGGAGCGCGTGCGCAGCAGGAGCTTCGTCATCAGCACCCTGCTCTTTCCCGTGTTCATGGCGGCGCTCTTCGTCGTCCCGGTGCTGCTGGGCGGCGGGGGCGGCGAACGCCGGCTGGTGCTGGTGGACGAGGCTCCCGCGGGGGTGGGCGACGCCTTCGTGGCGGGGCTGACCGCGGCGGGCGCGGAGAAGGACCGCTCCGCCTTCACCTACCGGGTGGAGCGGGTGAGCGGGCCCTTCGAGCAGGCGCGCGAGCGGCTGAACGCGCGCGTGCTGGCGGAGGAGATCCACGGCTACGTCCACCTGCCGGCGGACGTGGTGGCCAGCAACCGCGTGGGCTACCGCGCCCGCAACGTCTCCAGCGTGAGCGTGGAGGGCGACATCCGCCGCGCGGCGTCGCAGGCGGTGCAGGGCGCGCGGCTGCGGCAGGCGGGGCTGGAGCTGCCGCAGGTGGCGTCGCTACTGCGGCCCGTGGAGCTGCAGACGCGGCGGGTGACGGAGCGGGGAGAGGACGAAGGGAACGCGGAATCCACCTTCTTCCTGGCGTACATCACGGGCTTCTTGATCTACATGCTGGTCTTCATGTACGGGATCAACGTGATGCGCAGCGTGCTGGAGGAGAAGACCAACCGCATCGTGGAGGTGATCGTCTCGTCCATGAAGGCCACGCACCTGATGCTGGGGAAGATCCTGGGCGTGGGGGCGGTGGCGCTGCTGCAGGTGGGGGTCTGGATCGCGATCGCCCTTGTCGCGTCCTGGCAGTCCGACACGATCGCGGCGCGGCTGAACATTCCGCCCAACGCGCTGTCGGCCATCGACGTGGACCCGTGGGTGCTGCTGGCCACGCTGGGCTTCTTCCTCCTCGGCTTTCTGCTCTACGCGGCGCTCTTCGCGGCCACGGGGGCGGCGGTGAACAGCGAGCAGGAAGCGCAGCAGTACCAGACGCTGGTGTTCATGCCGCTGATCGCCTCGATCCTGCTGATGGGGCCGGTGATCAACGACCCGCTGGGGCAGCTGGCCACCACGGCCGGGCTGGTCCCCCTCTCCGCGCCGATCATCATGCCCATGCGCATGGCCGCGGCGGCGGTGCCGGCGACGCAGGTGCTCGCCAGCCTGGTGCTGCTGGCGGTGGCGGTGGGGTTCTTCACCTGGCTGGCGGGCAAGATCTACCGCGTCGGCATCCTGAGCACGGGCAAGAAGCCCACGCTGCGCGAGCTGGCCCGCTGGCTGCGGGCGGCGTGACGCGTCCGCGGATACGCGGAAGGGGCCGCACCCTCGCCGGGTGCGGCCCTTTCGCATCGCGGGTCGCCGTCCGTCAGTTGGGGATGCCCACCTGCGCGGACTCGTCGAAGAAGGTCGCGTGGAACGACCCCGTCACGTGAATGCGAGGCGCCGTGGGATCGGGCGTGATACGCGAGTCGTTGCGGTGTACCGTGAGCCCTTCGCTGCTGTAGACCTGCAGTGCCGTAAACTCCACCGTACCCTCGTAGACGTCCCTGTCCGCACGGGTGATCTCCACGAAGCCGTCCTGCACGATGTACGTTTCGTTGCGGGCGACCTGCGTGACGTTGTCTCCCGATCCGCGGCCGTATATTGCGGACACCCCGCTCCGGCTGCCGTACTGCATGTCGTGAGGCACCAGGGCGTACCGGCCCGGCGCCGGGTAGCGCCCGGACGGCCATCGAATCCAGATCGCATCCCGCCGGTTCGGATTCGTGCTCTCGGAGAACAGACGGAAGTACCGCGGCGTTCCAAGCTCGTCCCGCAGCGGCGCAAAGTCGCCGGTTCCTTCGAACGAGTCCTGTACGTCGCCCGCAAGCGAGGCCCGGAACCAGGACGGCTCGTTGCCTACGGCTCCCCTTTCGCACCCGCCGAGAAGCAGCACGGCGGCTGCCGCCAACGCGGTGAGTGGGCGTACGGTTCGCATCCTCACGCTCCTTGGATGAGCTTTATCGCCAGACGACGCCAGCCATCGATCAGGTCACGCACTCTCCCGCACACCCGCCGGGTCCGCCACCAGTTCCATCTCCGGGCGGCGGGGTGGTGGCACCGCCGCCGTCTCCGCCTCCCGTCGATCCACCACCGCTGCCGGCGGTAACGAACAGAGAGCCCAGTTCATTCTCGACGTTGGCGATGGAGCTGAAAACGGCACGACTGCGGTCGTCGGTCTCGCCCCAATGGATCCCTACCAGCCGAACGGTTCCGTCCGGGTAGTACTCGAACACCGGCGCGCCGCTGTCACCCCCGGTAGAACTGTACGTTGCGTACTTCTGGCAGCGCATCACGCTCCAGCTGCGGTACCGTACCTTCACGTCCACGCACGTGCTGGTCACCTTGCCGCTCGTCCAGCCGGTCACGGCGCCGACCTTGTCTACGACCAGCCCCTCATCCGCCGTGTGCTTGCCGACGATCTGGAAGTTCGGGGCGGCCGCGTCGATCACGGTGGACCCGTACAGGGTGCCGTACGGGCTGCGGCCGAACGGTGGGGGGCCCAGGGGCCGCGCAATGTACCCGATCCGCGTCGAAACGGTGCTTTCCACATAGGCCGCCGAGGCGTCGGCGCTGCGGCACACGTTGGGCGAAAGGAAGCCGCAGCTGGAGCCGTTGGGATCCTTGTACTCGAAGCCCACGTGGCGGCCGTCGCCGGGCTGGGGCTGGAAGTACGCGGTGTTGTCACGGTCCCACGTCTTGTCGCTGCAGTGCGTGTTCGTGATCACCACCCGGTAGCCGTTCAGCACGGCGTTGAAGCCCAGCGTGCAGAAGGTGAAGGTGTTCGGCTCCATCCCCTCCCTGCGGAAGCCGAGCTGCAGCCCCCCTTCCAGCACGCTACGGTAGCCGTTGAGGGTGTTCCCCTCCACGGGCGTCGTGTACAGGTACGGACCGTAGACGGTGGTGTCCTGCGGCACCACGTACGAGCCGGGCACGATCCGCAACGCCGGGACGGGCACGCCCAGCTGGGCGGCGAGCGCGTGCACCGCTCCCCGCGCGGCGTCGGTGGTCACGCCCACGGTCACGCGGTTGTGCTCCTCGTCCAGATCGACCGAGGCGACCTCCGCGAGGGCAAGCAGAGGGTCCACCAGCGCGTCCCGCCACGCCTGCAGTTCCAGGAACGTGTAGCTGGCCGGGCGCGCCTGCACGCGGCCGTTCCCCCGGCGCGCGACTGCCGCCAGCGCCCCCTGCGCGGCCGATGGGTCCGCCGCCGGCGTGAGGTTCACCACCAGCTCCCCCTCCGGCCCGAAGTAATAGCCGCCCAGCCCCGGCACCGCGCGCGCGAACGCCGCCATCTCCGCCTCGTCCAGCCGGCTCACGGCCGCGCCCGTCGACGCCGTGGCGGAGGGGACGCTCCGCGCGGGCCCGGTGGCTGGCTGGTCCTGGCATCCGATCAATGAAAGTCCTGCTGGGATCACGAGAAACCGCAGGCCTGTGCATCGCATGATGAACGGTCCTCCCGGCAAGAAGACGACACATGATCCCGCCCTGCGGCGGGGGATGAAATCGAATTGTCGCAATCAGCCCTACCCGTTTCCCGCGAATCAATGCGGCGGGCATCATCCCCTGTCAAGAGCGCCATCTGGCGGGCATCCGGGGCTCGCGCCATGTGTTTTGCGAAAGGAGACGTCATTACGGACAAAACGGACAGGCATCAACGCCAGACCGTACGGCGGGCAGGAGACGAAATCCTCTCCCACACACCATCCCCAATCCGCCGAGAAGCGCACCGCCCTGCACCCCGGTCCTCGCCAGCTCCGCTTGACTCGATCCCGAGCACGGGCGGCACCCCGTGTGCATCCGATTTCCGCCTCGAAGTGCGCATCCATCTTCTCCCGGCGACGCAGACGGAGCGCGCACCCACACCAACCGCGTGCGCGGACGGTGCCCCGACCCACTCCCGGAGGACGACGATGAAGAAGAGCGCAATCGCAGCGCTGGCGTTTGCGGGCGCGACGGCGGTGGCGCTCGCATTCGGCGCGACGCAGGCGTTCGCCACCCCTGCCGCGGCAGATGACGCAGGTGCGCGCGCGTGCACGAACCGGTACTGCCGCGACGTGGTGTGCTACCCGTTCTGGGGCTACTGCGACTACGCGCGCGGCATCTGCGTCTGCGCGGGATAAAGCGGACGGACTCACCTCCAGCCGCTCCTGAAAGGATGACGATGTAGAAGAGCGGAATCGCGGGGCTGGCGCTCGCAACGGCCACGGCGGTGGCGCTGGCGTTCGGCGCCACGCAGGCGTTCGCAGCGCCCGCAGCTGCGGAGCCTGCCGGCGCGCGGGCGTGCACGGACGAGTACTGCGGGAACGTGGTCTGCTATCCGTTCCCGGGCGTTTGCCAGCGCGGCATATGCCTCTGCGCGGGCTGAGGTGGACGAACGAATGGACGGAACCGCCCCCCGCGACACGTCGTCGCGGGGGCGGTGTCGTCATCCGAGTAGAATGAACCGGCGGAGAGCCTGAGCCCTCCGCCGGTCTCGTCATCCACCGGGCCCGCTCGGCCTTTGCGCCGCTTCGACCCTGCCGGGTGATCGGGCGGATGATGCGCCATCACACGGTGAAGCGATCCAGGACCTTCAGGCGCCAGCCCTGCTGCCAGAGCACGTCGTACCGCGCTCGCAAGTCGGCGTACTCCCAGCCGTGGACCCAGATCTCGGGCTCCTGGGGCTGGCGCCAGACGGCCGTGATCCGCGCCTCGCCGGAGTTCCAGGTCGAGAGGAAGCGAAGCCGCCAGCCCTGGGGCCAGAGCTCGTCGTAATGGGCCTTGAACTGCTGGAACGTGGCGCCGTAGATCTGACGCTCCCCGACACTCGACGGCCCCCAGGCCGCCGTATAGCGCGCTTCCCCGTTGACATTGACCACGTCGATCAGCTTGAGCCGCCAGCCCTGGGGCCAGAGCTCGTCGTAGCGCGCGCGGTACGCCGCGTACGTCGCGTCGTAGATCTGGAACTCGCCGCCCGTGCCGGGCGCCCACGCGGCGGTGTAGCGGATCTGTCCGTCGATCACATACAGCGTCAGGAGCTTGAGCCGCCAGCCCTGGGGCCAGAGTTCGTCGTAGCGCGCGCGGTAGGCCGCGTACGTCGCGCCGTAGATCTGAAACTCGCCGCCCGTGCCGGGACGCCACACCGCGGTGTAGAGCGGCACGTCGTTCACGACGACGATGCTGAGGCTGTGCAGCCGCCACCCCTTGGGCCAGAGCTCGTCGTAGCGCGCGCGGTAGGCCGCGTACGGCGCGTCGTAGATCTGAAACTCGCCGCTCGTGCCGGGCCCCCACGCCGCCGTGTAGCGAACGGGCGACCTGGGCGCCCCGTTCCGGACCCACTGGCCTTTCTTCAGGTAGCCCCGGATGGCGTGGTGCCAGGACGCACCGGAGTCGCTGGAGTACTCGTAGTTGCAGAACGGAAACGGGATCGTGACGAAGTGCTCGCGGTCGGTGGTGTGCTCTCCCAGGTTCGTCACCGCCTGATGGAGATGCGGACCGCCCGTGCCGGACCTTCCCACCTTCGCCAGGTCGGTGCCTCTCTGTACGGTCTGTCCGGCATTGACGACGCAGGAATTCTGCTGCAGGTGCAGGTAATCGCAGAACTCGCCGCCGCCCTGTTCGATGGTTACGAAGTTGGAGGGACCCGCGCTCGTGTTCGGTCCGCCTTCCCACACGTGCGCGACCGCGCCCGGAGCCGACGCCTTGAAGACGTAGCCGTCGATATCGCTGTTGGGAAACCCGAAGTCGTAGCAGAACGCGGCGTAGCCATTGTGGCTGATGGTCTCGTCGCCGAAACCCTGCCCCACCGAGGCGATCTGCCCCTGCGCAAAGGGCAGCCGCATGTGACTGACCAGGCTCAACGGCAGCAACGCACGATCGGCGGCGTTGTTGCGGTTGGCGGAGACGGTGACGTTGCGGGCCCCGGGGACGTACGTCACGGCTCGCGTCAGCGTCGCGGGCAGTGACCCGCCGGGACCATCGCCGAAGACGAAGCCGGCAAGCAGGTTCGGTTCAGTACCCGTGAGCGTCGTCGCGCCCGCGAGCGATGCCACCTGGGATGCCGACAGGGCCGCCTTGAACACCGCCACGTCGTCCAGGAACCCATAGAACTGCTGGTGGATCTCGTCGCTTCGTCCCAGGCGGATCGTACCGCTCGGGTTGCCGGACGAGGAAATGGTCAGGGTGCCTTTCGACACGCCGTCAAGGTAGACGGTACAGGTCGTGCCGCTGCGGACGACGGCGATGTGGTGCCAGGCTTCCTTGAAGCTGGCAGAGATCGGGACGTCGAGCGACCCGGTGCCGATGCGGACAAGGAGCTTGTTGTCACCGCCGCCGCCATCGCCGTTCCCGATGGAGTACACGCCGCTGCCATGGACCGCGAGCATGGGCCCGGCGTAGACGTTGACAAACTGGAGCATGAATCGCGCGGCGACGGTGTGGTTGGCGGCGAAGAACTCGGAAAAGGCGATGTTCGTGTCGGCCCGGCCACCCCAGGTTAAGCTCAGTGCCATTGTCCACCTCCCTCAGGTTTGTGGTCAGGCGGATCCGCCTGACCCCTCCCAAGAAGACCCGGTTCCGGTAAGCGCGCAAGAGTTGCGCATCCAGTCCGCCTGTGCATGCAGACCTGGAGACCGGGAGCGCGCGGCAAACCCGGTCCGGAACCACATGCCCCGCGAACGTGGTTGCTGGCCAGTGCCCGGATGTCCGCCATCGGCGGCACAGCGGCTGGCACGCCGCACCCGCATCACACTGCGCGGCAACGGCCGCGCAGCGTCTGCTGCGCCCGCAGCAGCGCCACGCCGCCGGCGGGGACGATCCGCCGCGCGGGTCCGTCCTGCGTCGCCCGGTCCGCCGTTCGGAAGGCGCCTGTTTGCCGGTGCAAACCTCAACGATGCCCATGGCCGATTTCATCCGGCTCGAGTACGCCCTCCACACCGGCCGCCCACGCAGCCGCTGGCAAAGCCCGATCAGAGAGCGGATGATCTCCACGAGTTTACCCGACACGGACGATCTTGAAGCGCAATTCTTGCGTGTAGAATGTGACCTGGGATAGCCCACCATTCCGTTGGACCCTCTCCGTGAGGCGCGCCATGGGTAAGCTGAAGCTCACTCTCGACGATCTGGTGGTGGAGTCGTTCCCCCTGGCCGAGAACCCGGAGAGACCCGGGACGGTTTTCGCGCAGGGGTCGGGACCGCACACCGACGAGTGCGACAGCTGCGGAGTGGAATCGGAGTGCGCGGGCGGTGGGTGCAACACCCCGACGTGCAACGGCTGCGGGACGGCGACCTGCTATGGTTGGGAGACCTGCGCGGGAGCCTCTACCTGTGGCGAGGTGGAGAGCTGCAGGTGGCCGGAGTGCAGCGCCTACGGCAACATCTGCTGACCTGGCGCACGAGTCACCACCAGCTGCGCGAGGAACGAGCGCCCAACACCAGCGCCCGCAGGGAACGTTGTCCCCTGGGGCGGAGAGGCACGGGCGATTGGTACCTGTCACCCATGCCGCCGCCCGCATTTCTCGGGCACCGGTCCGCGGATCGAACCCGTAGGCCAGAATGCACCGACCAGGGACCGGTTTGAAGACGGCCCCGCCCCCTCGTGCGAGGGAGCGGGGCCGTTCATCCACCGAATCCGTTCCGCCTTGCGGCCGCGCGGCTCAGTACATGTCGCCCGTCTGCTCTCCGTTCCAGCAAGGGGAGGGTCAGTTCGTCCAAGTAACTTGGTTACAGGTTGTTACGCGTTTGGCACAGATGCACAGGGATGTCCATATTTGCTGTTATTCGGTCGCTTCTGCCGGTGAAACTCCCGGTGACCGAGCGATCTCGCGAAAGCTACCCCGCTAACGGTATTCGGGTGGCGAGCAGGTTCTCGACCTCCGTCTTCACCAACGCTGGTAGATCGGCCTCCCGCCACACACCTTCACGAAGCCACCGAAGCGCACCCTCCTCGTCCAAGTTGTCCGCGGTGATAAGATCCCCGAGTTCGACTGCGGACGTACGCGACAGCCCGAGTCCAATCAGCGAAACCTGCGTCTGCTGCGCGACACCGAACTCAAGCATCACCCCGAGGTCCGGAACCGACTCGGCTAGATCTGGGCGATCAATTTCGCTGAAGTACACCCGCAGTAGATCAGAATAGCAGGCAAGACTGCGTGGCGCCTCGAAACGCGCGATCTGCTCAACCTCCGCGAGCACTGAACGAATCGATGCCGCCACGTTCATTTTTCCGCGCTCGCGATCTAGACGAATGCGATCTGTGATGAGCCTAGATAGAGGATATCCGCGCATCCAGCGCGTTACAAGCAACGCCAGAGCGAAGCTGCGGCCCCCAGCTGGACCGAGGGCGACATTCAAGTGGCCGGCGACGCGAGAAAAGATCTGTGTATAAACATCCACCGCATCCTCACTCGATGGATCTACGGGAAGAAGAGATAGAGGGTCGCGGCCCGGTCGGCGGAAGCGCGTCAGCAGTGCGTCCATAGCTAGCGGACTGATGCCTGGGTTGCGCACCACAACCCACGCTGGGGTTTCCAGTCCTGCAGCAGCTTCGCCAATTACCTCTGCGACACGCGCGAGGGAATCGGCTCCTATCCGAGACGCTAACGGGAGATCTAGAATCGAGCCGAACTGAAGGTGCTGACCCATCAAGTACGAGAATACATACTCCAAATCCGGTCGGCGGCTTGCTTCCGCGCGCGGAGTGCCCGCCCGCACGAACTCAATTAACTCGTCAGGGCGCGCGAGAACCACGTCAGCCGTGCGGCGGATGGCGTAGCGTCGGCGGACCGACGGCGCTCCCTCGCCTCGCCAGACGTCGGCCCTTTCGGGATCAATACAGACAATATTTCCCTGAAACTCTCGCCCCCATCTGCCCGCACGGCCAGCCAAGTTCCAGAAATCCTCTGCCGTCATCGGCTGACCCCGTCCCTTCGTCGGACCGCGCACGAAGATACTCCGGCAGGACATATTCACGCCTTCCACCAAGGTCGACGTACAGACTAGATAGTGCAGCACCCCCTCGCTGAAAAGTCGCTCCACCTCAGCACGAATGAGAAGCGGTAGATTGCCATAGTGGAAGGCAACGCCACGAGCGAGCACCCGCGCGAGCAGAAAGTCGCGGTGGACGACACGCTGAGCCAGTTCGATAAGCGCCGCCACCCGTGCATCTCTGGACACGTCCCCGTCCGGACCACGGAGGTCCCACAGTTGGAGTGCGATCTTCTCCGCGTCGGCAGCTCCGTTGACGTACACAATATTGCCCGCCCGGGCCTGCCCCAACGCGTGCGCTACGAACGACAGGCGCTTCGCCGAACTCGACGGCGTTGCATGGAGTCGGAGAGTTCCAATGTCTACACGGTGGTCAGGTAGGCATAGGCTGACCGCCCACTCCCGGGGGTGCCGCGGGACCTGCGATACCCACAGAAGATTCTGGCTGACTGTCACTTCGTGACTCTCGAAGTAGTCACGTACACGGCCAGCCGGAGCATCCTGGACCAGGGTTTCCGGGTTGCTCGTCATAGGACTCGCGAAGACCACCTTCACCGCGGCGTTTGACCGGGCGACTGCCTCCACCACCTGCTGGAGGAGTACGCTACGATGGCCATCCCCGACTTTATGAGCCTCATCCACGATCAGCACGTTAACAGACAGGTCCGCAACAGCTGTCTGGAGGATGTGGAAACGTTCCTGCGTAAGCACCAGCACATTTGCATGCTCTGGAATGACACTCCGTGCTAGTGGAAGCGACGACACAGACACGTTCTCCAAGCCGGCAGCCCCGACTAAGCGCGTGATCTCGGCCTCCACCTGACTGATGAGCGCGCGTGTGGGTACAAGATAGACGACCAGAGCTTGGGGTACACGCCGGATGAAATCAATAAGCCAATGCGTGATAATGAACGACTTTCCGGCGGACGTCGGGGCCGAAAAGCTGATCCAATCGTTAGCTTCTACCTGTGACCAGAAGCGTCGCTGGAAACGGTTTACGGCTAGCGACTCGTCGTTCGCCAAGGGAACGGCGTTCTCAATCTGTCGGCGCGTCCATTCAATGCGTGCCGGAAGGGGGAGCCTTCGAGCCACATCAGGAGGGAGGAGTTCCCGACGGATAGCGAGATTGATCGCAGGTTGGTTCGCGAGGGTGTCCAATAACGTCACAGCAGCGGCGCGCTGTGCATCTGTAGGTGCGTCTGCGCCCTCTGCACCGCGTGTCAGGCAGTGTTGCGCGATCCGCAGCGCAGCGGCGTGGGCAGATGCCACGACCGTCCCACCTGGCGCCGCCAACGTGCCATCGTTCAGCGCTGGGTCCTCTCCATCGGCTTCCTCGGCAACCGCGAGGACACTGGCGGCGAACAGGAGGTATGCCCAATCGTGCTGCTCCGTGAGGAGGTCCGCCACTACAGGCCTCTCCGGCATCTCAGCACGGGCGGCTTCCACTACGACACGCTCATACCGCTCCACAAAAGTGGGATCGGTGAGGAGCCAACCAGCCAGATCACGCAGCGGCACTCGTCACTCCAAGCGCCTGACGCATGTACTGGCGGAACGAGTCCGCAGATGGGAAGGGTACACAGATCATGTGCAGCGAGAAATCGTCCAACTTTTCTTCCCCAATGCGGTTCGCGATCTGTCGTTTCCAAGCTGGCAGCTGAGAGAGAATCTTTTCGATCAGCTCCGGCTGACGCATCGCGGCGACAGCGGTCGGGTACGCATCGCTGTCGAAGCCCACTAGGCACAGGCCCCGAAACTCCAAATCGTTGTACGCAGGGTCGCGAGGGTTGAGGAACCGCTTGAGCGCAGCCTCCAGCTTTGGATCGTCCAAGTCGGCCGCGCGTTGGAGGAGTTGAAGGTCCCGTTCATGTGCCGCCCCCGGTCCGAACCCGACCAGCATCGGCGCGAGCGAGGCGAGGCATTCACGGATTGCTGCCGTTGCATCCCCGTAGATCTTGGACTCTCCCCAATAGAGGGCAAGACGCTCGGTATCTGGATCTACACCCGCATGTACGCCATCCGCCCCGTGCACATGCATCCGCGTGTTCGTCTTCAGGTTCATCTTACAAATTACCTGCGGCAAGCGGAGGAGCGTTTCGGCTAACACGAAGAGGAGCAGTTCCCCGCCCTCGCCGGAATTCTCTAAATCTGTGAAGAGGTTGAGCGCTTCGTTGTGCAGCTTGATCAAGCGTGCCGGGGAGCCAGTGCGCTGGTGATGTTGGTCAGCGGCGGCAATCTCGCCGCGAGGTATCGCGAACTCCAAGGCTCGCTCGCAAACCGCAGCCGCTATGTCTTTCACCCGCGGTCGCCCCATCCCGTCCAGTGCGACTGAGTGGCAGTGAAACGTGACGCGAGTACCCTCAACCGTCGCGTGTACTTCCACATCGTGCAGAAGCGCCGCAAGGTCAGTAGGATCCCCTCGGGCGAGGCGCAGCAACGCATCAGCCAGCTCCGATTGGGGTAGCTCCAGAGGAGCCGGACCGGCGGGCTGGAGAGGGGCAGGTGAGGCCGAGGGAGTCACGATAGCATCAGGGGATGAAACTCGTAAGTACGAAATGTCGCAAATATAAGAACCATCCACAGCAGGTCAAAGCGAATTCTCTAACCTACTTCGGATCTTCACCACCAGTGACAAAGTACTGATTCCACAGTCCAGTTCCACGAACAGCGCGACCGTGCACCCTCTACGCAGCGATGCCTTTGCTCAGGCACCTCAAAGAACCGCAGTTTACGTCTGTGAAAGCAACGTGCGGAGACGTGCTTCAAGCCCAAATTCCGCAACCAATCGGACAGTGGAGGGAGGAACAAGCTGTTTCCACCGATCGTCCTTCTCAACGATCATCCGACGAAGCACGACTCCTTCAATCGCCTTGGCGCCTTCAATTACAACTTCGACATTGTATCCCAGTTGGCGGATCCGCGTGATCTTCTCCGAATTCCACGGCTCCCTCAAGGTCGTGTAGCATGTCGCAGATACGGGAATAAAATTCGGTAAATCCAGCGGATGTTCAATCGGGAACGGCACTACAGTAAAGTCGGTTAAGGCCACACCACTTTCGCGTAGCGCCTCCCGAATCAGAAGTTGTCGCTCATAGTAGGTTAAGGGATTGTTTGTAGCCAGTGTTCTATGGTCTTCGTTATCAGAATCACCAAAATTGAGATCATAGGCCGTGATACCGACTAGCAGGTGTTGACACCGCCGTTTCGCTTCAAGCAGATACTCTAGGTGCTCGTTATGAAGAACCTGGAATCGGCCATGGGCGGAGCCTAACGCATTCGGCGCTTTGTCCGCTAGAGGGTTCGTCACGCCAGGACCCTGCACGTGAGTGCTGCCAATGTCCTGCATAAGGCACCGTTTTGCGTCTGGAGATTCGCCCGTGCTCGCGAGCAGCAGACGAGCGATGCTTTACAGCGGGCCCCTTCGCCACCCCGCGGCGATTACGGAATTACTGGTGTTACATCCAAGTCGCGCTTGAGGAAATCGGTACCGCTAAGATCCACCGCGCACCCGATTCCCTGTAGTCGTTGCGCAAGTTCCAAGAGTCCTGTTGGATTGCCGCTCTTCAGCCTCACAAAGCTCAAACCCGACAAATCACTTGCAGACCGGTGGGGGCCTATCTCAACGAATATTGTTCTATTTGGATGCATCGCCAATGCCATCCCAGCTTCTATCCAAACATTTGGCCTAGATTGCATCCCCGCCTCGGAGTTCTCACCTGGATGGCACAGTTCCGATCGCAACTCAACCTTTTCGTCAGGCGTAAAAAGCACGAGCGCTCCTTGAGAATGTTCCATTCCAGCCCTCACAACATCAAGGATATAAGGGGAACCAGAATCTGTGAGTCTTACGGCTTGGCCCCACTCAAGAGGGTATAAGCCCAAATCGCGCAGAAAAGTACGCATGCCCTGCGAGGCACGGTCATCGCGGCCGTGGATCAAAAAGACCGTCTTCTCTTTCATGGGCTTAACTGGTTGGTTGTGGAAAACGATGAGTTGCTGATCATCGGTCGCGGCCAGTACACGCCTCCGACGAGCTTTACGTAGCTTGATAATAGAACCCCCGGACACATCAGCAAGACTACTTCCCTCGTCCTCAATGAGGGGACCTAATCTGTCGTAGACTCTCCATGCATGGTCAGCCAGAAGTTGCAAGGGATTCCGGAACCAGGAACGTAGTCGGACGGCGTTGATATCTAACCTAGCTGTACGCATCGCATCTTCAAACCGACTCGCGCCATCAACCGCATCTTGAATCACGTGACGATTGATCCATCTAAAAGCCAGGTTGCGTCTGAGTTGCAACAAACCGTTCCACCCCAACACACCACTTAGTAGCGTCCCGAACCCGCTGACCCCTAATAAGTACTGGTAACGCCGGAACGAGAGCGCCATTAGACTGCCGTCGCTCCGCACCCCACGAACTCCACAGGACAGCTCTCCTAGAGGAGTGTCGACGAGAATCGTTGCACTGTACTCTTCCATGTAGCTGTATAGATACCCTTGGCTAATCAATAACTCGACGTTTGTTCTGTCACGAGGGTGAAGACCGGTAGGAAGAAGAGGCGCAACGATGCTATAAACGAAGGCTCTCCCCTCGAGACGCTCAGGGACTTCTCTAATCTCTCTTTCTGCTTGGCTGTTTATTGACCTTCCCGAGGCACCGAGACGGGCAAAAATACGATCCCATAGTTGATCGTTCTCGAAACTAGCGCGCCATCGCGATGCGATATCGTGTGACGCTGACCTTTGCACACGGGGCAACCACACCAACGATGCCACAGAGTTCGGAAGAGTCGGATCAACCGAGTAGCGGGGAAAGAGATCAGGCTCATCACGAAATTCGTACAGCTTCTTCTTCGCGTATTCCTGCAGA
>DATAAG010000392.1:0-9046 GCA_036260235.1 Longimicrobium sp. | reverse complement strand
CCGGCGACCGCGTGCCCTCGCTCGCCTCCTTCGCCTTCGACATCTGGCTGTTCGAGACGCTCCTCCCCCTCCTGGGCGGCGGCAGCGTGCGGCTGGTCCCGCGCGACCGGGTGCCGGACGTGCCGCGGCTGGTGGAGGATCTCGCCTGGTGCACCGCGCTGCACGCCGTGCCGGCGCTGATGCGCCGCATCGTGGAGGAGGTCCGCGCCACGCCCGGAGGCGTCCTGCGCACCCTGCGCCACGCCTTCGTGGGCGGCGACGCGGTCGCGCCCGACCTGCTGGAGGAGATGCGGGCGGCGTTCCCGGCGGCGGAGATCCACGTCCTGTACGGCCCCACCGAGGCGGCGATCATCTGCGCCGCGCACCGGCTGGGCGGGGAAGCGGCGGCGCGGCAGATGGTGGGTCGGCCGCTGGGGAACGCCACGCTGTACGTGGTGGAGCCCGGGGGGCGGGTGGCGCCGGTGGGGGTCCCCGGGGAGCTGTGCCTGGGCGGCGCCAGCGTGGCGCGCGACTACCTGGGGCGGCCGGGGCTGACGGCGGAGCGTTTCGTCCCCGATCCCTTCGCCACGGAGCCGGGGGCGCGGCTCTACCGCACCGGCGACCGGGTGCGGTGGCTGCCGGACGGGACGCTGGAATTCCTGGGGCGGACCGACCACCAGGTGAAGGTGCGCGGGTTCCGCATCGAGCCGGGCGAGATCGAGGCGCGGCTCGCGGAGCACCCGGGCGTCCGCGAGGCGGTGGTGCTCGTGCGCGAGGACGCGCCGGGCGAGAAGCGGCTGGTGGCCTACGTGGCGGGCGACGGGACGGCCACGGCGGACGTGCTGCGGGCGCATCTCTCGGAAAGCCTCCCCGAATACATGGTGCCGGCGGCGTACGTGCGCCTGGAGGCGCTGCCGCTGACCCCGAACGGCAAGGTGGACCGCAAGGCGCTCCCCGCGCCGGAGGGCGATGCGTTCCCCGCGCGCGCCTACGAGGCGCCGCTCGGCGAGATGGAAGAGGCGCTGGCGGCGATCTGGGCGGAGCTGCTGGGCGCGGAGGGGGTGGGCCGGCGCGACCACTTCTTCGAGCTGGGCGGGCACTCGTTGCTGGCCGCGCGCGTGGTCTCGCGGGTGCGGCAGGCGCTGGGCGTGGAGGCCTCGCCGCGCGACGTGTTCGAGCGGCCCGTGCTGGCGGACTTCGCACGCGGGCTGGAGACCGCCGCGCGTGCGGAAGCGATCGCAATCGCGCCGGTGGATCGCACGGGTCCGCTCCCGCTGTCGTTCGCACAGCAGCGGCTGTGGTTCCTGGAGCAGCTGGGCAACCTGGGCAGCACCTACCAGCTGTCCATGTCCCTGCGGCTGCGCGGAGCGCTGGACCGCGGCGCGCTGGTCCGCGCGCTGGACCGCATCGTCGCGCGCCACGAGGTGCTGCGCACCACCTTCACGACGGTGGATGGCGAGCCGGTCCAGCGCATCGCGTCGATCGAAGAAAGCGCGTTCCCGCTGGTGGAGCACGACCTCCGTGCCTCGGCGGACGCGGAGGACGAGCTGCGCCGCCTGGTGTCGGACGAGGCGAGCGCGCCCTTCGACCTGGAGCAGGGGCCGCTGTTTCGTGGGCGGCTGGTGCGCATGGCGGCGGACGACCACGTGCTGCTGCTGACGATCCACCACATCGTCTCCGACGGCTGGTCGATGGGCGTGCTGCACCGCGAGCTGGGCGCGCTGTACGCCGCCTTCGCGCGCGGTGAAGCCGATCCGCTCCCGCCGCTGCCGGTGCAGTACGCCGACTACGCGGCATGGCACCGCCGCTGGGTGGAAGGGCCCGTCCTGGAGGCGCAGGCGGAGTACTGGACCGAAACGCTGGCCGGCGCGCCCGAACTGCTGGAGCTGCCCACCGACCACCCGCGCCCGGCGAAGCAGGACTTCGCCGGCGCGGCGGTGGAGGTGGAGCTGGACGAGGCGCTGACCGCGGCGCTCAGGACGCTGTCGCAGCGGCACGGTACCACGCTGTTCATGACGCTGCTGGCCGGCTGGGCCGCCGTGCTCGCCCGGCTCGCGGGCCAGGACGACGTGGTGATCGGCACCCCGAGCGCCAACCGCGGCCACGCCGAGGTGGAGGAGCTGATCGGCTTCTTCGTCAACACGCTCCCCCTCCGCGTGGACCTCTCGGACGGGCCCAGGGTGGGGGAATTGCTCCAGCGAGTGAAGACGCTCGCGCTGGAGGCCCAGCGGAACCAGGACATCCCCTTCGAGCAGGTGGTGGAGCGGGTGCGGCCTGCGCGCAGCCTGGCGTACAGCCCGCTCTTCCAGGTGATGTTCGCGTGGCAGAACGCGCCGGACGGCATACTGGCGCTGCCGGGGCTGGCGGTCGTCCGCGCGGTCGCGGCGGAGAGCGATACGGCCAAGTTCGACCTGGCGTTGACGCTCTGGGAGGACGACGGGCGCATCGTTGGCGACGTGGAGTACGCGACAGCGCTCTTCGAGCGCGCCACCGTCGAGCGCTTCGTCGAATACCTGCGGCGCGTGCTCGCGGGCATGGCGCAGGACGATGCCGTGCGTGTGGATGGCATCCCCCTGCTCCCCGCCGCGGAGCGCGCGCGCCTGGTCGAGGAGTGGAGCGCGGGCGATGCGGCGCCTCCGGCCGCGCAGTGCATCCACCACCTGTTCGAGGCACAGGCGGCGCGCACGCCCGACGCGACGGCGCTGGTGCACGAGGGTGAGCGCCTCACCTACGCGCAGCTCGACGCGCGGGCCAACCTGCTGGCGCACCTTCTCGCCTCGCGCGGCGTAGAGCGCGGCGACGCGATCGGCGTGTGCCTGGAGTGGCGCCCGGATCTGGTGGTGGCGCTGTTGGCCACCCTCAAGGCGGGCGGCGTCTACGTCCCCCTCGATCCGTCGCTTCCCCCCGGCCGCCTGGCGTACATCGCCGAAGATGCGGGCGTACGCGCCGTCGTCACCCGCGCCGGGCTGGCGGACCGCATGCCCTCCGGAGTCGCGGTGCGGGTGGATGCCGACGCGGACGAGGTCTCCACCGCGCCTGCCGGGGCCCTGCGCCGCCGCGCCTGTCCGGCGGACCTCGCGTACGTGATCTACACGTCGGGCTCCACCGGCCAGCCGAAGGGCGTGGCGGTGGAGCACGGCGCGGCGGCCGCGCACCTCCTGGCGGTCGCCCGGGCCCACGGGATCGTGCCGGAAGACCGGGTGCTGCAGTTCGCGTCGGCGGGCTTCGACGTCTCGCTGGAGCAGGTGTTCTTTCCGCTGCTCACCGGCGCAACGCTGGTGCTGCGTGGTGGGAAGCTGTGGAGCGCCACGGAGTTCCGGGCGCGGGTGCGTGCCCTGGGGGTCACCGTCGCCAACCTGCCGCCGGCGTACTGGCAGGAGGTTGCGGATGGGGCGGCCGGGGACGCGCTGGCGGGCATCCGGCTCCTGCTGATCGGTGGGGATGCCCTTCCGGCCAGCGCGGGGGACGCACGTGGTGCCGGACGGCTGGTGAACTGCTACGGACCTACGGAAACCGTCATCACCGCCACGGCGTTCGCGGTGGAGCGGGGCACGGCCGGCGGGCCGCTGGTCCCCATCGGGCGGCCGCTCCCCGGGCGGGCCGTGTACGTGCTGGACCCGCGCGGCGCGCCGGTGCCGGTGGGCGTGGCGGGCGAGCTGTACATCGGCGGCGGGCTGCTGGCGCGCGGCTACCTGGGGCGGCCGGCGCTGACGGCGGAGCGCTTCGTCCCCGACCCGTTCGGACGCGCGCCGGGCGGCCGGCTGTACCGCACCGGCGACCGCGTGCGCTGGAGCGCGTCGGGGAACCTGGAGTTCCTGGGGCGCACGGACTTCCAGGTGAAGATCCGCGGCTTCCGGATCGAGCTGGGCGAGATCGAGGCGGCGCTTCGGAGCCACGATGCCGTGCGTGACGCGGTCGTCCTGGCGCGCGCCGACGCGCCGGGCGACACGCGGCTGGTCGCCTACCTGGTGGGCGATGCCGGCGCGGAGGCGCTGCGCACCTCCCTGGCCGAGCGGCTGCCCGAGTACATGCTCCCCGCGGCCTACGTGCGCCTGGAGACGCTTCCGCTCACCCCGAACGGCAAGCTGGACCGCAAGGCACTGCCTGCCCCGGATGGCGCCGCGTTCGCCACGCGCGGGTACGAGGCGCCGTCCGGCCAGGTCGAGCAGGTCATCTCGGCGATCTGGGCGGAGCTGCTGGGCGCGGAGCGGGTCGGCCGGGGCGACCACTTCTTCAAGCTGGGCGGGCACTCGCTGCTGGCGGTGCGAGTGGTTTCGCGCGTTCGTCAGGCGCTGGGCGTAGAAGCTTCGCCGCGCGACGTATTCGAGCGGCCGGTGCTGGCGGACTTCGCGCGGGGGCTGCAGACGGCCGCGCGCGCGGAAGCGGCCGCGATCGAGCGCGTGGATCGCACCGGCAGCGTCCCGCCGTCGTTCGCGCAGCAGCGGCTTTGGTTCCTGGAACAGCTGGGGGGGATGGGGTCGGCGTACCACATCCCGATGAGCCTGCGCCTGCGGGGCGAGCTGGACCGCGGCGCGCTGGTGCGGTCGCTGGACCGCATCGTCGCGCGCCACGAGGTGCTGCGGACGACCTTCCCCGCGGTGGACGGCGAGCCGGTCCAGCGCATCGTGTCGGTCGAGGAGAGCGGGTTCCGGCTGGTGGAGCACGATCTCCGCGCCTCGCCGGAGGCGGAGGACGAGCTGCGCCGCCTGGTGTCGGACGAGGCGAGCGCGCCCTTCGACCTGGCGCGCGGGCCGCTGGTCCGCGGTCGCCTGGTGCGGATGGCGGCGGACGACCACGTGCTGCTGCTGACGATGCACCACATCGTCTCCGACGGCTGGTCGACGGGCGTGCTCTTCCGCGAGCTGGGCGCGCTGTACGGCGCTTTCGCGCGCGGTGGGCCCGATCCGCTCCCGCCGCTGCCGGTGCAGTACGCCGACTACGCCGTATGGCACCGCCGCTGGATGGAAGGGCCCGTCCTGGAGGCGCAGGCGGAGTACTGGATGCGGACGCTGGCCGGCGCGCCCGGGCTGCTGGAGCTGCCCACCGACCACCCGCGCCCGGCGAAGCAGGACTTCGCCGGCGCGTCGGTGGACGTGGAGCTGGACGCATCGCTGACCGAGGCGCTGCGGACGCTTTCGCAGCGGCATGGCACGACGCTGTTCATGACGCTGCTGGCCGGCTGGGCGGCCGTGCTGGCCCGCCTTTCGGGGCAGGACGACGTCGTTGTCGGCACGCCGAGCGCCAACCGCGGCCGCGCGGAGGTGGAGGAGCTGATCGGCTTCTTCATCAACACGCTCCCGGTGCGCGTGGACCTGTCGGACGGGCCCACGGTGGCGCAGCTGCTGGAGCGGGTCCGGACGCAGGCGCTGGAGGCGCAACTGAACCAGGACATTCCGCTGGAGCAGGTGGTGGAGCGGCTGCGGCCCACGCGTAGCCTGGCGTACACCCCGCTGTTCCAGGTGACGTTCGCGTGGCAGAACGCGCCCGGCGGCGACCTGCGGCTGCCGGGGCTCACCGTCGGCCACATGGCGGACGCGGAGGGTACGGCCAAGTTCGACCTCTCGCTGGACCTGTGGGAGCAGGACGGGCGCATCGCCGGCGGCATCACGTACGCCACCGCGCTCTTCGACGGAGCGACGGTGCAGCGCTACGCCGGCTACTTCCGCCGCGTCCTCCGGGCGATGGCGGCGGACGACAGCCGCCGGGTGGAGCGGCTGGAGATGATGCCCGCGAGCGAGCGCACTCGAGTGCTGGCGGAGTGGAACCGCACGGATGCCGCGTATCCCGCCGAATCCTCGCTCCACGCACTCTTCGAGGCCCAGGTGGAGCGCACGCCCGACGCGGTGGCGGTGGTCTTCGAGCGCCAGGCGCTCACCTACGCCGGGCTGAACGCGCGGGCGAACCGGCTGGCGCACTTCCTGGCCGAGCGCGGCGTGGGGCCCGACGTGCGGGTGGGGCTCTCGGTGGAGCGCAGCCTGGAGATGATGGTGGGGCTGCTGGCGGTGCTCAAGGCGGGCGGGGCCTACGTGGCGCTCGACCCGTCGTACCCCGAGGACCGGCTGCGCTACATGCTCGCCGACAGCCGGCCGGTGGTTCTGCTGACGCAGGCGTCGCTGGCCGGGCGCTTCGGCGGGGCGGAGGTCCCGGTGGTGGCGCTCGACGCGGACGCGCACGCGTGGGCCGGCCGGCCGGAGACGAACCCCCGTAACGCGGAGCTCACGCCCGACCACCTGGCGTACGTGATCTACACCTCCGGCTCCACGGGGCTGCCCAAGGGGGTGATGGTCGCGCACCGCAGCGTGGTGAACGTGCTCACCTGGATGCAGGGCGCCTGGGGGCTGGGCGCGCGCGACGTGGTGCTGCAGAAGACGCCGTACAGCTTCGACGCCTCGCTCCGCGAGCTGATCCCGCCGCTGCTGGTGGGCGCCCGCCTGGTGATGGCGCGCCCCGGCGGGCACCGCGACGCGGCGTACCTGCTGGAGACGGTCCGCGCCGAGCAGGTCACCACGCTCCACTTCGTCCCCTCCATGCTGCAGGTGCTGGTGGAAGAGGCCGACTTCCCCCGCTGCACCTCGCTCGAGCGGGTGGTCTGCGGGGGCGAGGCGCTTCCGCGGGCGCTGGTGGAGCGCTTCCACGCGGCGGCGCCGGGGGCGCGGCTCTACAACGTGTACGGCCCCACCGAAGCGGCGGTCGACGTGACGGCGTGGGACTGCGCGGCGGAGCGGGGGAGGGAAGGGAGCATCCCGATCGGCGCGCCGATGGCCAACACGCGCCTCTACGTGCTGGACCGCGCGGGCGAGCCGGTTCCGGTGGGGGTCGCGGGCGAGCTGTACATCGGCGGGGTGCAGGTGGCGCGCGGGTACCTGAACCGGGCGGCGCTCACGGCCGACCGCTTCGTACCCGACCGGTTCGGCGGCCAGGCGGGGGGGCGGCTGTACCGCACGGGCGACCTCGCGCGGTGGCGCCCCGACGGGGCGGTCGACTTCCTGGGCCGCCGCGACGCGCAGGTCAAGGTGCGCGGCTTCCGCATCGAGGTGGGCGAGATCGAGGCGCGGCTGCTGGAGCACCCGGGCGTGCGCGAGGCCGCCGTCGTGGCACGGGAGGATGCGCCGGGCGAAAGGCGGCTCGTGGCGTACGTCGTCGGCGCGAAGACGGCCGGTGCGGACGTGCTCCGGGCGTTCCTGGCCGAGACGCTGCCTGCGTACATGGTCCCGGCGGCGTACGTGCCCCTGGAGGCGCTCCCGCGCAGCCCCGCCGGCAAGCTGAACCGCGCGGCGCTGCCGGCGCCCGACGACGCGGCGTACGCCCGCCGCCGCGACGAGTCGCCGCGAGGGCCCGCGGAAGAGGCGCTGGCGGAGATCTGGTCAGCCGTGCTGGGAGTGGGGCGCGTGGGCCGCCACGACCACTTCTTCGAGCTAGGCGGGCACTCGCTGCTGGCGGTGCGCGTGGTCTCGCGCGTGCGGCAGGCGCTGGGCGTGGAGGCCTCGCCCGGCGACCTGTTCGAGCGGCCGGTGCTGGCGGATTTCGCGCGGGGGCTGGAGACGGCCGCGCAATCCGCCGCGATGGCGATCGCGCCCGTGGACCGGGGCGCGGCGATCCCGCTGTCGTTCGCGCAGCAGCGGCTGTGGTTCCTGGAACAGCTCGGCGGGACGGGGGCGGCGTACAACGTCCCCATGCGCCTGCGGCTGCAGGGCCACCTCGACCGCGGCGCGCTCGTGCGGTCGCTGGACCGCATCGTCGCGCGGCACGAGGCGCTGCGCACCACCTTCCCCGCGGTGAACGGCGAGCCCGTCCAGCGCATCGCCCCGGTCGAGGAGAGCGGGTTCCGGCTGGTGGAGCACGACCTCCGCGCCTCGGCGGACGCGGATGACGAGCTGCGCCGCCTGGTGCAGGACGAGGCGAGCGCGCCGTTCGACCTGGCGCACGGTCCGCTGATCCGCGGGCGGCTGATTCGCATGGCGGAGGACGACCACGTGCTGCTGCTGACGATGCACCACATCGTCTCCGACGGCTGGTCGACGGGCGTGCTGCATCGCGAGCTGGGCGCGCTGTACGCCGCCTTCGTCCGCGGCGACGCCGATCCGCTCCCGCCGCTCCCGGTGCAGTACGCGGACTATGCGGCGTGGCACCGCCGCCTGGTGGACGGCGCGGTGCTGCAAGCGCAGGCGGAATACTGGGCCCGGACGCTGGCTGGCGCCCCCGAGCTGCTGGAGCTTCCGGCCGACCGCCCGCGGCCGTCGCGGCAGGACTTCGCCGGCGCGTCGCTGAAGGTGGAGCTGGACGAGGCGCTGACGGAGGCGCTGAAGACGCTGTCGCAGCGGCACGGGACCACGCTGTTCATGACGCTGCTCGCCGGCTGGGCCACGGTGCTCGCCCGGCTCTCGGGACAGGACGACGTGGTGATCGGCACGCCGAGCGCCAATCGCGGCCGCGCGGAGGTGGATGAGCTCATCGGCTTCTTCGTGAACACGCTGGCGCTGCGCGTGGACTTCTCGCGCTCGCGCAGCGTAGCGGAGCTGCTGGAGCGGGTGAAGGCGCGCGCGCTGGAGGCGCAGCGGAACCAGGACATCCCCTTCGAGCAGGTGGTGGAGCGCGTGAGCCCCGCGCGCAGCCTGGCGTACACCCCGCTCTTCCAGGTGATGTTCGCCTGGCAGAACGCGCCGGACGGCACACTGGAGCTGCCGGGGCTGCAGTCCGCGGCCGTGCCGGCATCCGCGCAGGAGACCGCGAAGTTCGACCTTACGCTGAGCCTCGCCGAGAGCGAGGACCGGATCGTGGGGGATCTGAACTTCGCGACAGCGCTCTTCGACCGGGCGACCGTCGAGCGGCACGCGGGCTACCTGCGGCGGGTGCTGGAGGAGATGGCCGCGGACGACGCGAAGCCGGTGGATCGTCTGGACCTGCTCTCCGCGGCCGAGCGGCGCATGGTGGTGGAGGAGTGGAACGCCACCGACGCGGGGTACCCCGCCGGCGCGTGCGTCCACGACCTGTTCCGCGCGCAGGCGGCGCGGACGCCGGAGGCCGTCGCGCTCTCCTGGCGGGGCGAGCGGCTGACGTACGCGCAGCT
>DATAAG010000391.1:0-19228 GCA_036260235.1 Longimicrobium sp. | reverse complement strand
GCCCCGTCTCGCCCCCACCCACGCTGGTCTTTTCCAGCACGATCACCCGCCGCCCGGCCTTCGCCAGCAGGTACGCCGCCGTCATCCCGGCGATCCCCGCGCCCACCACGCACACGTCCGCCTCCGCCTCGCCGGCCAGCGGCGTGAACGTGCGCTGCGGCACCGTGGCCTCCCACACCGACACCGACCGTTCCGACGAGCTCATCCGCACTCTCCTCGCGTTCAGGGCACCCCGATCCCGCGGCCTCGTTGGAGCGGCGGGGTGGACCGCATCCGCAATGTTCGTACGATCTCCCAGAGCACGCGCAACGCCCTGCAGCTCACAGGCAGCATGCGCCCGGCCTGCTGCACGGTCCTCATCAGCTAGAGGACGATCACATCTGCTGCAACGGCCGCTGCTGCGCCTTCCGTGCCCCGCCTCGCGCGGGAGCGTCGAGGCCCGTCTTCCGCTGGGAAAAGACGGGCCTCGTCGTCATGATCCATCATCAGTTCCGTCACCCGGGTGCGACCACCGTTCGGCCTGGCCGGTCGCTCTCGTCCTTCGGACGGGGGCGAACGGTGATCTCCACGTCCTGGTCCAGCGCGTTGAGGAACGCGATCAGCCGCTCCAGCGAGAACTTCGACATCTTTCCGCGCACCAGGTCGCTGACAGTGGGCTGGTTGGTGCCCAGGACCTTTGCGGCCTGCGCCTGCGTCAGACGGCGCGCGCGGATCAGGTCGGTCACCCGGCTCATCAGCTGCGCACGGGCAAACGCCTCGTCCGCATCCGGGCGCCCGATGTCCGCCCAGATGTTCCCGCTGCTGAGCTCGATCTCCGGCAGGTCGTCACTCATCCCTCGCCTCACATGCTGTTCGGTTTGCCCGGCGCGCCGGCACGCAGGCTGGCGTGTCTCCGCACCGCCTCGTGGTACCGCGCGCGAATCAGCTCGATCTCCTGCCGCGGCGTGGCGATGCCGCTCTTTGACTTCTTCTTGAACGCGTGCAGCACGTACAGAATGCCGTCCAGCTTCAGCGTGTAGACCGCGCGATAGGTATCGCCGTCGTGGTCGCACCCGAGCTCGTAGATGCCCAGCCCCTTGAGCACTCCCTCGTTGAGAGGCTTGGGCGCGGGAAACGGCGCTTTCCCCTCCTGCAGCCGGAACAGCCTGTAGCCAAAGTCGTCCTGCACCCTGGCAGGGAACTCCATGAAGCACTTCTTCGCGGCCCCTACCCACGCGAGAGGTCGAATGGCATCCATGGCCTCGCCGAAAGATTATATGTGTTTTGATATGCGACGTCAAGGACCTCCAATTTTCACGATTTTCCATGTGCCACGCCAGCCACGAATGCAAGCGCGCACCTCGTGCCAGCCGTGAGCACACGCGCCGGGTTTCGCTGGATTCATCCGATCAAAGCGCCCGGAGCGAACGCGGAAAGGCCCGCCCTCGTCCGGAGTGCGGGCCTTCCTGCTGGGGGATGTTCGATGGGATCAGCCGCGGCGGATGCGCACGCCGCCCGAGCCGGTGCTGATGATCACGCGTCCGTTCCCGTCGCCGACGACGCCGCGGAAAAAGTCACGGCGCGCCTGTCGGCGGGCGACCGGCACGTCCACGGCGATCCCGCCGCTGCCGGTACTGACCTGCACCTCGGCGCCGAACGCCGCGGGCACCGTCAGATCCACGGCGCCGGAGCCGGTCTCGACCTCCACCGACCGCGCGTCCGCCACCAGCCCCATCCGTACCGCTCCGTTCCCCATTTCCACCTCCACCTCGCGCGCCGAGACGCGCGCCAGCTCCACCGCGCCGGAGCCCACGTCCACCGTGAGCTCCTCCGCGCGCACGTCCGATCCGGTCACGGCACCGCTCCCCGTCTCCACCTCCACGCGGGTGCCGCGGACGCCGGAGAAGGTCACGGTGCCGGAGCCGGTGGAAAGCGCCACGTCGCCCTGCGCGTCGCGCACCTCGACGGCGCCGGAGAGCACCGCCACGTCCAGCGCGCCGCGCGTCCGCAGCGCGCGCACGGGGGCGGTGACCGTGAACACCTGCAGCCGGGCGTTGACGTTGCTCACCTGCACGCGCCCCACGCCCTGGTGCACGACCACGGCGCGCCCGGCCGGTACCAGCACCCGCACGTCCGCGTGCGCCCGCGTGCCGGCCCCGGACCCCGCCACCGTCACCCGGCGGGAGCGCAGGCCCCTGCCCAGCCTGCCGTCCCGCCGCACCGGGAACTGCGAGCTCGAGCGCCCCAGCGGCGGGTACACCACCCGGTCGCCGGGCGTCACCACCCGCACCGCGCCGCCGTTGCGGCTCACGCGCAGCGCTGCGGCGTCCTGCCCGCGGCGCGTCACCTCCACCACCACCGCGGTGCCGGTGCCGGCGGCCACCGTCACCTCGCCGGCCAGGTTGTAGACGGCCGCGCGGCTCCCCGTGATGGTGAACCGCTCCGTCCGCTGCGCCCCCGCGGGGGCCGCCATCACGGCGCCCGCCAGGGCGGAGAGCGCCAGCCGCGCGAACCACCGGGTGGATGCCAGCCTCATCCGCGCCTCGCCGAAAGGGTCGAAGTCATTCCAGATCCCCGGAAAGATCGGTACGGAGCGACAGAGAAACAGAGGGACGGCATGTCGTGCCCGTCCCTCCGTTTCTGCCTGCCGTCGGCGTTGTTTGTCCGGACCCGGCACCGGCCTCAGAGGTTGAGCCAGTAGTTCAGCTTGATCATCAGCACGTTGGTGGACGGGACGTCGATCTCCTCGTCCATCCCGAACAGCCTGCCGAAGTCGCGCCCCGCGCGGAACGAGCCGTCCGGGGCAAAGTGCTCGCGCCCCTGGCTCCACACCACGAACAGCGTGCTCCCCGGCCGGTACTCCCAGCGCAGCACCGCGTTGCTGCGGAACTGCTTGAAGTTGAAGTCCGGGTTCCCCACCGTGTACGCGAAGCCAGCGGCGTCGCCGCAGCCGTCGCCCGTGGGGCGCACGCCGTAGAAGCCGTCGCACTCGCGCACCTCGCTCCCCAGCCGGCGGAAGCGGCCGTCGAACGACGAGGCGCGGGGGTCCGCCACCTCCATCAGCCCGTCGTACCTGCCCGCGCTCACGAAGGGCTGGGCGTAGAACTGCAGCGTGAGGTTGGGCGTGAAGGTGTAGTTCAGCCGCGCCGTGAGCACCGCCGTGGTCTGCTCCAGCTGCGCGAACAGGTAGGCGGTGTCCGCCGCCAGCAGGCGCGTCCCCACGTACTGCGTGGCGGTGCGCGAGCGGGAAAGCGACGGGTTCACGGAGAGCGTCAGCCGGCTGGAGGAGCGCACGTTCACGTACGGGCCCATCCACCAGCGGTAGCCGTCCGTCTGGTCCTCCACCCCCCAGCTGGTCTCGAAGCCGCCCGAGACGCGCTTGCGCGAGTCGGACCAGAAGCCCCCCCACCCGCTCCACCCGCCGGCGGTGCGCAGCGCCGGGCCGCCGCGCAGCGAGCGGGGGTTCAGCCCCCCCTGCGCCCGCTCGATGCCGCCGTACACCCCCCACAGGTTCTTCAGCGTGGCGCTGCCGTTGACGTTGGCGCCCGTGAAGGTGCGCTCGCTCCCCGTGGTCCACCCGCTGTACAGGTTCCACCCCAGGTTCCAGTTGCGGAAGGCGCCCTTCGGCTCGAACTGGAACCAGCGGCCGTAGGCGGCCGTCTCCACCTTGTCCGCCTCGCGCAGGAAGCCCAGCTCGTTCACCTCGAACCCCGGCGAGCGGTACAGCGCCAGCAGCCCGCCGCGGTAGCGCCCGCCGCCGATCTTGGCCAGGTGGAAGCTGGCCGCGCTCCCGGTGAGCGCCGTGGCGTCGCCCGTGAACGTCAGGTGGTCCGCGTCGGGGCGCTGGTAGTAGCGCTGCGGCTGCGTCTGCAGGCGGCCGATGGCCAGGCTGTCGCCGTTCACCGTGCTTCCCAGCGCGTAGCCGGAGACCTCCCAGTTGTCGCCCGGGCCGAAGCGGTGGCGAAAGTCCAGCCCGCCGGCCAGGGACGAGGAGGGAAGGAAGAACAGGTCCTCGTCGCCGTCCAGGAAGCGGTGGGTGCTGGTGAGCACCCCGCCCACCGCGCTGCGCCCCTGGCGCATCTCGCGGCGGACGCGCGCCATCGCGTAGTTGGTGGTCGGCTCGCTCACCACGGACTCGATGTCCCCCGTCCCGGCGTCCAGAAAGCGGGTGCGCTCGCGCGCCGTCACCGCGTCCAGCACGCCGACGGACCATCCGCCCACCTTCCCCGTCAGCTTGGCCGCGCCCAGGATGGTCGTCTGCTGCGGCGCGTCCACGAAGGGCCGCTGGTCGCTGGTCCCCATCCCCCGCTGCGGCTGCCGGCCGATGCGGCGCGAGTAGAAGAGCGACTCGCTGTTGTCGTCGCCCAGCCCAACGCCGAACTGGAAGATGTCGCCGCCCTCCACGAAGAACGGGCGCTTCTCGGAGAAGAAGCTCTCGAACGCCGAGAGGTTCACCTCCGACGGATCCGCCTCCACCTGCCCGAAGTCGGGGTTGATGGTGGCGGTGAGGGTAAGGTCGCCGGAGAGGCCGTACTTGAGGTCCGCGCCGAAGTCCGCCGCCGGCGCCGTCTCGTCGTAGAAGGGGTTGTCGCCGTCGCCGGGCTCGCGGGTCACGCTGGCCACGGTGTAGGGGAGCAGCTCCAGCCGCCGCGGCGAGCGCAGCCCCGACAGCCCCGACAGCGTGCCGAACTTCGACGCGAACCCGGGCTCGTTGGGCGCCATGGGCGCCCACACCGACAGCTCGTCGCGGCGCGCCAGGTCGCGGGCGAACTGCACCCCCCACGTCTGCTCCCCCTGCTGCGGCCGGAAGCGCAGCTGGCTCAGGGGAATGCGGAACTCCGCCGTCCACCCCGCCGAGTCCACCCGGGTGGCCACGTCCCACACGGCGTCCCAGGAATCGTCCTCGTTGCCGTCGTTGAAGTGGTAGGCGTCGGCCTTCACCCCCCGCGGGTTCACCGAGAACCGGTACGCGCTGCGGCGGTCGTGGTAGCTGTCTATGGCGACGTGCACCCAGTCGCTGTAGATGTCGCCCGCGTCGCGCCGCGCCAGCTGCGACGCGATGGAGTCGGGCGCGGTGTCGTACGCGCGCATGGCCACGTACACGGCGCCGTCGTCGTAGACGAAGCGCGCCTCGGTGCGCTGCGAGGCGGGCTGCCCCGCCTGGGGCTCCGCCTGCACGAAGTCGGTGCCCGCGGGGGCCTGCGCCCAGACGGCATCGTCCAGGCGCCCGTCAACGGCCGGCGCCGCCTGCCCGGGGGCGAGGCGGTGCGCGGCCAGGTTCTTCTTCGTGGTGGTATCGGCGGGCGCCAGGAGGGCGGCGCCCAGAAGGATGATCGAGGTCAACATCGCCGGAGAAAGGCGCAGGAGGTGAATGAATGCCGCTCAGCGACCGCTACGGGGCTACCGCCGGGTGAGTTTCACGTCCCCGCTGAAGGTGGTGATGCTCACCGCCGGGCCGCCGCGGCCGATGCTGACGTGCCGCTCGCGCGACGACCCGCGCCCGTTGCCGAAGTCGGAGCGGAAGCCGCCGTTGTAGGTGGTGACCTCCACCTCCGCCGCCGCGCCCCCGGGCAGGCGCAGCTCCACGTCGCCGCTGTGGCTCTCCACCGAGAGGGGGCCGCCGAGGGTGCCGCCCACCACTACGGTGCCGGACACGCTCTGCACGTTGCCCCGCAGGCGGCTGCCGTTCAGGGTCACCCCCCCGCTCACCGCCTCGATCTCCACCCGCCCGCCGGCGTTGGCCACCCGCACGGGGCCGCTCATGGCAGTCAGGTCCAGCTCGTTCACGCTCCCCAGCAGCTCCACCGGGCCGCTCATGGAGACGACCTCCGCCCGCTGCCGCACGTTCGCGGTCACGCGCACGCCGCCGCTCATCGCCGTCACGTTCAGCCGCTCCGTCTGCCCCTCCACCGTCACCCCGCCGCTGTGCGAGACGACCTCGACGGCGCGGGGGTTCCCCTGCACCGCGACGGGGCCGCCCTGGCTCACCGCCTCCACGGAGCCGGTGACGCCGCTGACGGTGATGGGGGCGGCGCCCGCCACCACTTCCACCGTGCTCCCGGCCGGCACCCGCACCTCCAGGTTGGCGGGCCCGCCGTGGGACCCGTTCCGGCCGACCACGCGCACCTCCACGCTGCCGCCGCCGCCGTCCAGCTCCACCCGGTCGCCGGGGCGCGCCACGCTGCCGGTGACCTGCACCTCGCGGCGGGACCATCCGGTCACCCGCAGCGAGCCCTGGTTCATCTGGATCTCCACCGTGCCGGTGGCGGAGGCGTCGTGGCGGGCGTTCACCTCGCGCTGGGCCGGCGCGGGCACCGCCACGAGGAGCGCCGCGGCAGCCAGGCCAAGGGTCAGGTTGCGTGTCATCTCTCCGTTTATCCTCTCGGGACGGGCGCGGGTCAGAGCGAGACCGCCTGCCGCAGCACGTCCAGCTTGGTGTCGTAGGCGTCCGAGAGCATCTCGGCCAGCTCCGGACGGTTGGGGTCGGCCGCCAGCGCCGCCCGCGACTCGCGGATGGCCTGGTCGATGATGCGCAGGTTGGCCTCGATGGTCGCGACCGTCTGCGGGGCCAGCTGCCCGCGCCGCGCCTGCAGCGCCGCCTGCAGCTCCGTGATCGCCTTCTCGTACTCCTGCTCCGCCGGGCGGAATGCCGCCAGGGCGGTGGGCGTGCCCCCGGCCGTGGCGCCGGTGCGCGGCGGCTGCGCCGTCTGCGTGGCCAGCACCGGCTCCGCGCCGCGGCCGGCGAAGCGCAGGGTGACCAGCGAGGTGACGATCACCAGCGCGATGGAGGCCGCGGCCAGCATCCACCAGGGAAGCGGGCGCACCGGCCTCGGGCCGATGACGCGCACCTCCGGCGTCCGCTCCGTCTCCGCGGCCACCGCGGCGCGGGCCTGCAGCCGCGGCGCGATCTTCTGCCACAGGTCGTCGTCCGGCATGACCTCGTCCGGAAGCGCGGCCGCCTCGTCCAGCAGCGCGCGCAGCGCCTGCTCCTCCGCACGGCAGCTTTCGCACTGCATCAGGTGCCGGCGCACCTCGCGCTCTTCGCGCGGCTCCAGCTCGCCGCTCACGAAGTCGTCCAGCAGCTCCAGCGTACGTTCGTGTGTCATCGTCCCAGTGCCTCTCTCAGCAGCCGGCGCGCGCGATGGAGCTGCGCCTTGCTGGTTCCCACGGCCGAGCCCTGCATCTCGGCGATCTCTTCGTGCTTGTAGCCTTCCACGTCGTGAAGGACGAACACCGCGCGCGCCCCCGGGGGAAGCGTGGCGATGGCGCGCTCCAGGTCCATGGCGGTGCCGGGGTCGGAGCCGCGCATGCTGGGCGTCTCGAACTTCTCCGGCTCGTCGGTGGCGAACACCCGGTGCACGCGCACCGACTCCGATCTTCGATCCCCCAGCACCACGTTCACCGCCAGGCGGTGCAGCCAGGTGCTGAAGGCGCTCTTTCCCTGGAAGCTCCCCATCCGCTCCCACGCCCGGACGAAGACGTCCTGCGTGAGCTCCTCCGCCCGCACCGGGTCGCCGCACAGGCGCAGGCACAGGGCGTGGATGCGCCCCACGTTGGCGCGGTAGATCTGCTCGAAGGCGGCCGTGTCCCCCTGCTGCGCCCGCCGGACGGTGAGGTCCACGGTCCTCACCTCCTCCGCGGGTGGGTTTTCAGCCAGCATGGGTGCCGCCATGGAGCCGTGTGCGTTCGGGGTGCGTCGCGTTTCCGTGCTGCCTATGACGCGGGCGCGGCCCCGAGGGTTTGAACGGCGGTTTCGCCGGATGCGGATCGAGGGTCTGACGAGGGTCCATCGGAGCGTACTGCAAGAGTTTGGAAGGACTGCGAGAGGGACGGCGGAAGGGACGAGAATCGGGATCCGGAGGTTTCCACGGGCAGCCCGCCGGGCGCGGAGGGCCCCTCCCCCCGGTCCCCTCGCCGCTTCGTTCCTCGCGGAGAGGGGAGATGTGGGTCAGGTGCATCAGCGGAGCATCCCTGCCGCCGGCTCGCCCCCTCCGGGCTCGCATTACTCGCCCACCTCCCCCAAAAACCCTGGGGGAAGTTGGGGCGGAGGTTGGGGTGGGACGCCGGGTCCGTGCATGGAGGCGGCATCGCGCCGGGCGCGGAGGGTCCCTCCCCGCCCCTCCCCGTTCGTTCCTCGCGGAGAGGGGAGACCTGCAACCGCGGACCGAACCGCTTCTCGCGCCGCACGCCCGGGGTGTACCCCCTCTCCCGCGCAGTTTGCGGGAGAGGGTGCGGCTCTCAGGCCGCGGGTGAGGGCCGCCGCGGGTGAGGGCCGCCGCGGGTGAGGGCCCTTACGCGCGCACGGGCAGGGGGCGCCGCCAGAGCACCTGGCGGGTGCGCCACCCCAGCAGCACGGCCGCGACGATCAGCGACACCACCAGCCCGGCCCAGATCCCCGACGCGCCGGCGCGCGTGTGGAAGCCCAGCAGGTACGCCACCGGCGCGCCGATCACCCAGTACGCCAGCACGGTGATCCACATGGGCACGCGGGTGTCGGCGCTGCCGCGCAGGGCGCACAGGCCCGCCACCTGCGCGCCGTCGAACACCTGGAACGCGGCCGCCATCATCAGCAGCCCCAGGCCGATCTCCACGATCTGCGGGTCGCGCGTGTACAGGCCCAGCAGCCCGCGCGGCGCGCAGAGAAAGGCGACGGCGCACAGCGACATGAAGCCGAGCACCACCACGTAGGTGGTGAGCACGGCCCGGTGCACCCCGCGGCGGCTTCCCGCGCCGATGTGCTGCCCCACGCGGATGGAGCCCGCCAGGCTGGTGCCCAGCGCCACCATGAACGTGGTCGACGCGATGTTGATGACCACCTGGTGCGCGGCCTGGGCCGTGGGGCTCAGCCACCCCATCATCACCACGGCGAAGGCGAAGACGCCCACCTCCGCCGCCAGCTGCCCGCCGATCGGCGCGCCGATCCCCACCATCCGCCGCAGGCGCGCGGCCACGGGCGCCAGCCGCATTCCCGCGAAGGGGTTCAGGTCGCGGCGGCGCACCACGTACCCCACCATGGCCGCCAGCATGGCCCAGCGGACGAGGGTGGTCGACCACCCCGAGCCCACCAGCCCGCCCGGCCGCACGGTGAGCGTGCCGACCAGCGGGAGGCTCCATTGGAAGCCGTAGATGAGCAGGACGTTGCCGACGACGTTGACGCCCACGCCCAAGAAGGTCATCACCATGGCGGGGCGGGTAAGGCCCATGCCGTCCAGGTACTGGCGGAACGCCATGAACAGCAGCAGGGGGACCACCCCCCACGCCACCGTGAACAGGTAGCCGCCCGCCAGCACCGCCACCTCCTCCGGCTGCCCCAGCGCCCGCGCGATCGGCAGGCCGAAGAGCGGCACGATGGTCATGGGCACGGCCAGCAGCGCGGCCAGCCACACCCCCTGCACCAGCACGCGCCGGCACTCCTGCCGGTCGCCCGCGCCGAACGCCTGGCTCACCAGCGGGGACATCCCCATCAGCACGCCGGTGCACACCATCAGCATGGACATGAAGATGGCGTTGCCCAGCCCCGCGGCGGCGAGCGAGTGCTCGCCCAGCGGGCCCACCATGATGGTGTCGGTGGTGTTCATGGCGATGCCGCCCAGCTGGCCCACCACGATGGGGCCGGCTATGCGCAGCAGCGCCCGCAGCTCGCGAAGGAACAGCAGCACCCGGCGCCGCCGCCCGGGGGGCGCGGCGGCCCGCGCCCGTTCGCCCCGGACGCGGGGCGTGGCGAGGGTGTGCATCCTGACCGTCCTGACGAAGGCCACTAAGATAACGCAGCGTACGAAGTTGCGGCACCCGCCGCCCCTCACGCGCCGGAACGGAACCGGGGCCCCGCCGCTCGCGAGGCCCCGGTCCGTCCCGGTGGGGGAAGCGCGTGTACGGTTCAGTTTCGCTCCGGCACCCGCACCGGGGTGGGGATGCTCAGCAGCTTGGGATCGGAGGCGGAGATCAGGGCCTCGGCGAAGTCCTGGCGCTCCTCGATCTGGTTCAGGCGCCCGTCGATGCTGGAGAGCAGGTCGTGGATGCGCGCCATGTCCGCCTCGGGCGTGGCCCGCAGGCGGGCCTGCGTGGCGGCGTCCAGGTACGAGCCCAGGCGCTTCGAGATCGGCCGCAGGATCAGCACGCCACCCGTGGTGAGGATGAGCGTGCACAGGACGATCACGGGGGCGAACGTTTCCATTCTCTCTCGACTCCTGGGATGTCTCGTTTCCGGGCGTGGCTGCGATACCCGGGCCTACGGCGTAACAGCGGTGGCGGTTTCGGCCCGCTGCGCCGCGTCTACGATTCCGCGGCCGCGCGCCGGGTCGCGGCGGGCGCCTTCGCGGGGCGCTTGCGGGCCCCGCCCGGCAGGCCGGGAACGCGGAACGCCATCAGCACGGCGAAGACGGCGGCGAAGACCAGGGGCTCCAGCAGGTCGCTCTTGACCAGCCAGATGAAGTGCAGCACCCCCAGCCCTGCTGCAAGATACACCAGCCGGTGGAGTTTCTGCCACCTTTTTCCCAGCCGGCGGATCCATCCCCTGGTGGAGGTGACCGCCAGGGGGATGAGCAGGAGGAAGGCGGTGAAGCCCGCGGTCACGTACGGCCGCTCCGCCACGTCCTCCACGATGTACTCCATCGCGAAGCCCTGGTCCACCAGGTAGGTGGCGAAGTGCAGGCAGACGTAGAGAAAGGCGCACAGCCCCAGCGTGCGGCGGATGGGCGCCAGCCAGTTCCAACCCGTCAGCTTCCTCACCGGCGACACGGCCAGCGTGCACATCAGCATCAGCAGGGTGGCGAAGCCGGTGCGCAGGGTGACGTACTCGATGGGGTCCGCCCCCAGGCCGCCGGTAAAGGCGCCCGCGACCAGCAGGGCGAGCGGGATCAGCCCGCCCGCCCACGCGGCGGGACGCACCCAGCGCGCGGCCTGCAGCTCCCACGCTGCGGGGGCGGCCATCAGTAGTACCGCCGCAGGTCCATGCCGCTGTACAGGCTGGCGACCTCGGTGTAGCCGTTGAACATGAGCGTGGGGCGGCGGCGGAACTCGCCGATGCGGCGCTCGCGGGCCTGGCTCCAGCGCGGGTGGTCCACGTCGGGGTTCACGTTGGCGTAGAAGCCGTACTCGCCGGGCGCCGACACGTTCCAGGCGGTGCGCGGCTGCGTGTCGGTGAAGCGGATGCGCACGATGGATTTGATGGACTTGAATCCGTATTTCCACGGCACCACCAGCCGCAGGGGCGCGCCGTTCTGCGCCGGGAGGGCGCGTCCGTACAGGCCGGTGGCCAGCAGGGTGAGCGGGTGCATGGCCTCGTCCATCCGCAGCCCTTCGACGTACGGCCAGCTCAGGATCGGCCGCCGCTGCCCGGGCATCTGCTGGGGATCGTGCAGCGTGGTGAACTCCACGAAGCGGGCGCCGGCGCGGGGCCGGGCGCGGTTGATGATGTCGCGGAGCGGAATGCCGCGCCACGGGATGACCATGGACCACGCCTCCACGCAGCGGAGCCGGTAGGTGCGGTCCACCTGCTGCGTCCCGCGGACGAACTCCTCGAACCCGTAGCGGCCGGGGCGGTCACACAGGCCGTCCACCACCACGGTCCACGGGCGCACGCGCAGCAGGCGCGGCGCGTTGCGGGCGGGGTCCTCCTTGTCGGTGCCGAACTCGTAGAAGTTGTTGTAGCGGGTCACGTCCTCGAAGGGCGTGGGCTCGTCCCGCTGCGGCGCTTCGCTGGCGGCGGCGCGGGAGGCGCCGTCCGCGGTGTCGCACGCGGCGACGGCGGGAATGGCGGCCGCAGCCAGCGCCGCGGCGGAGACGCCCAGGAACTCGCGCCGGTCGACGTACAGCCGCTCGGGCGTGATCTCGGACGAGGGGATCTCGGGCTTCCTGATCAGCATCTCGCCTCCAGCAAGGTCGGGCGGGGATCGTCGCGGAACTGCCGCGTACCTTCCAATACAGCGGCGCGCGGCCATCACGTCCGTCCCCGGCACCTGCTCCGCGTGCACGAACGCGGGCGTGGCGAAGTCGCCGCGGGAGAAGGCGTCGGCGATGGAGCGCAGGTGCGCGCGGATGGTGGCGACGCCCTCCGGGTCGTCGCCGTCGCGCTGGAGCTCGATGCGGCCGCCGTCGGCCAGGGCGTCGAACCGGTGCGTGGAGGTATACTGGTCCACGCCCATCGCTTTGCGGCCACGCGCCTGCAGCGCGGCGAAGGCGCTGTCCTGCGTCGCCTGCGCGGGATGCGCATGATGGGCGTGCGCGGCGTGATCGTGCCCATGCTGCGCGGCGAGCGTGGCCGGGAGCGCGGCGGTGAGAGCCAGGAAGAGCAGTCGGAAAGTCATCTTCGATCTCCGTGATCGATGTGCGTTCAGGGTGGTGCGCGACTTCGCGCGACGGTACGCTACACATCTCCCCATCGGCGCGCAGGGACAAAAGTCACATGATCGATCCGGCCGTCCTGCTCCGCATCCCGCTCTTCCAGCACCTGAACACCGGCGCGATCCGGGAGCTGGCCGCGCGCTCCACCATCCGCCAGTTCGACAACGACGAGGTGTGTGGCACGCGGGGATGGAGCCGCGCGGCTTCTTCGTCATCCTGGAGGGCGTGGTGCGGGTGGTGCGCGTGGTCCACGGCCGTCAGCACGTGGTGCACGTGGAAGGCCCCGGCGGCACGCTGGGCGACGTGGCGCTGTTCGAGGGGCAGCCGTACCCCGCCACCGCCATCGCCAGCTGCCGGACCGTCTGCGTTGCCGTCACGCGCGACGGGCTGCTGTCGGCCGTCCGCCAGGATCCGGAGCTCGCGTTTTCGCTGCTGGCCCGGCTTGCGGCGCGCGTGCGGCACGTGATCGGCCGGCTGGACGGGCTGGCGGCGCGGTCGGTCCAGGCGCGGCTGGCGGGATACCTGCTGGAGCGGCGGGAACGGTCCGGGCAGGACGTGTTCACGCTGGGCGGATCACACTCCACCGTGGCGGAGGAGCTGGGAACCGTGCGCGAGGTGCTGGGCCGCAACCTGCGCGGGCTGCGAGACCAGGGGCTGATCAGCATCGATGGGAGGGGCGCGATCCGGGTGCTGGACGAGGACGGGCTGCGCGCCGCGGCGGAGGGGTGACGGCGAGGGGAGAGGTTACAGGGGACAGGTTACAGGTTACAGTCAGCAACGCATCGGGTGATGCACCGAGACGGGGATTCGGCCGGCCGGCTGTTCATCGGTGTGCCGCTGACGGAGGAGGCGCGGCCGGCCATCGAGGCGCACCTGCGGCGCACGATGCCGGACGGGGTGCCGGGACGGCCCGTGCCCGCGGCCAACTGGCACCTCACGCTGCGCTTCCTCGGCGCCACGCGGGCCGAGCAGCTCGCGGCCGTCGTGCGGCACCTCTCCGACACTCGGCTGGGGGATGCGTTCGACGTGGGATTCGACGGGCTGGGGGCGTTCTCGCGGCCGCGGAGCGCACGGGTGCTGTGGATCGGGCTGACGGACGGCGTGGAGCGGATGCAGGCGCTCGCCGGGATCGCGGAAGACGCGGCACGGGCGGCGGGGTTCGCGCCGGAGGAAAAGCCGTTCAAGCCGCACCTGACCCTCAGTCGCATCCAGCCGCCGCGCGACGTGACCCGCGCGATCGAGCACGTGCCGCCGCTGGACCTGCGGATGCCGGTGAAGGAGGTGATCGTCTTCCGCAGCCACCTGGGCGGCGGGCCGGCGCGGTACGAGGCGGTGGAGCGGTTCGGGCTTGGATAGGGTCGTGATCCGGTGGAAGCATCGCGGAAATCTCCTGGGCGGGTAAACCCGCCGCTGGGAATGCCACAAGCCCCGTCCCGGCTCGCTGCGCTCGCCGAACGGGGCTTCACCTGCTCCGGAGGCGCCTGCTCTCTCACGCCGCCCCCACCCCTCGCGTCCCGGCACGGAAATCTCGGACGCCGGGGTCTCTGGGAAGTAGCCGGCCACGCGGATCGGAGAGCAGATCCTTCGGTCGGCGCCATGGATCACGGAGTGCGGCGGGATCGGCGCGGCGCCTCGCCTCGGGATGACAGACCAGGCGGCCAGGGAGAAAGGTGCAGGCTGTACCCTGTACCCTGTACCCTGTCACCTGTCCCCTCGCAGTTCAGGAGCAATCACATGCAGCTGGCAGACAAGGTCGCGCTCATCACGGGCGGGGGAGAGGGGATCGGGCGGGCGACGGCGATCCTGTTCGCCAGGGAAGGGGCGAAGGTGGCCGTGCTGGGGCGCCACCGCGAGAACCTGGACCCGGTGGTGGACCTCATCGCCGCCGAGCACGGCCAGGCGATGGCGGTGTGCGCCGACGTCTCCCAGCCGGACGAGATGCAGGCGGCCATCAGGGAGATCGTCGACAGGTGGGGGCGGCTGGACGTGGTCTTCGCCAACGCGGGGATCAACGGGGTGTGGGCGCCGCTGGACGAGCTGGAACCGGACGAGTGGGACCGCACCCTCTCCATCAACCTCAAGGGCACCTTCCTGAGCGTGAAGTACGCGCTGCCGCACCTGAAGAAGCGCGGCGGCGCCGTCATCGTGAACTCGTCCATCAACGGCACGCGCGTGTTCAGCAACACCGGCGCGACGGCGTACTCGTGCAGCAAGGCGGCGCAGGTGGCGTTCACCAAGATGACGGCGCTGGAGCTGGCGCCGTTCCGGATCCGCGTGAACGTGATCTGCCCCGGGGCCATCGAGACCAACATCGACGACAACACCGAGCGCCGCAACCTGGAGAAAGTGCAGACGCCGGTTGAGTTTCCGGATACCGACAAGCCGCTGGAGCGGCACCCCGGCAGCGCCGAGCAGGTGGCACGGCTGGTGCTGTTCCTGGCCTCGGACGCATCCGACCACGTGACCGGCACCGAGGTCTGGGTAGACGGCGCCGAGTCCCTCATCCGGGGCTGAGAAAGCCCCGGTCTCGCGGACCAGGATCCCCATGAGCGAACAGGACGACGACCTGCGCTACGCCCCGGACGACGCGGTGGACGAGGCCTCCGACGAGTCGTTCCCGGCCAGCGACCCGCCCGCGTACACGCCCACGCACGCGGGCTCGCCCGACCACGCGCGCGACCAGGGGCAGCGGACGGAGGGGGAGCGGTGAAGATCACGCTGCTCTCGGACGACCGCATACGGCTGGACGGGCGCGCGGGGCCGCTCTCCGTGGAGGCGGACAGCGCGGAGATGCAGTACTCTCCGTTCCACATGCTGGCCAGCGGGCTGGCCACGTGCACCTACTCGGTGCTGGCGTCGTGGGGCACGCACGCCAGGCTCCCCATCGACGACATCGCCATCGAGGTGGGGTGGACCTTTGCCGAGGACCCGCACCGCGTGGGGTCCATGGCCGTGGACGTCATCTGGCCCTCCCTCCCGGAGGAGCGGCGCAACGCGGCGGTGCGCGCGGCGGGGCTGTGCACCATCAAGAAGACGCTGGAGACGCCGCCCCAGGTGGCGGTGGAGGTGAAGGCGTGACCATCCCGGTGGTGCACTTTCGCTTCGGCGGTACGGAGGCCGACGCGGTGGGGATGGGCCGGCCGTACACGGTGGTGTACGACGGCCAGTGCAAGGTGTGCGGCCGCCTGGTGAAGCTGCTGGCGGCGTGGGACACCAGGGACGAGATCGAGGTGATCCCGTTCCAGAACACCAGCGTGCTGGACCGCTTTCCCTGGATTCCGTCCGAGGCGTACGCGGAGGCGATGCAGCTGATCGGGCCCGGCGGCAGGACGTGGCAGGGTGGCGAGGCGATCGAGCAGCTGCTCAAGATCCTGCCCTACGGCGGCGTGTTCGGCTGGACGTTCAAGATCCCGGGGTTCGGCAACCTGTTCAGCCGCTTCTACCGCTGGTTCGCCCGCAACCGCTACAAGTTCGGGTGCGGCGAGCACTGCCAGATGCGCCCCCTGAAGGTGGATTTCGGCGACACGGTGTGAGCTCGGGCATCCCGGCAGGACAGCGACTGGAGTCGCCGCAACGCCGCAACGCCGCAACGACTACACGCCGTCCGCCTTCGCGGACAAACGGCAGAGCGGCCGTCCCGGGATCGGGGCGGCCGCTCAACTTTCTTTTGATGGATCCCAGACCTAGACCGCCGCGGGTTCGGCGGCCTCGGCCGGCTGTTCGGCCGTTTCGTGCTGCGCGGCGGCCTCTTCGTCGTGGATGCAGCGCATGACGTGCGTGGCCATTACGTCCAGCTGCGACCGCGACGGGACGGCGGCGTTGGGATCGGGCAGCTGCAGCGGGAACGGCGCCTCGGCCGGGACGGGGATCAGGTGGACGTGGAAGTGGAACACGTCCTGGCCGCCGTCCGCCCCGTTGGGCGAGAAGATGTTCACGGCGCGGCAGCCGGTGGCCTTGCGCAGCCCGGGGAGGATGCGCTTGACCATGGCGAAGGTGCGCGCGGCCAGCTCTTCCGGCACGTAGAACAGGTTCTTGTAGTGCTCCTTGGGCATCACCAGCACGTGCCCCGGGTGCAGCGGCTGGATGTCGAGGAACGCGATGATCTCTTCGTCCTCGTGGATCACGCTCACCATCTCGTCGCCGCCGATGATGCGGCAGAAGACGCAGGTGGGATTCTGGTTGGGGTCCACTCCGGCCTCCCGGCGGTGCTGGTTTTCATACGGCGCAGGGCCTGGTTGCCGCGGGGCGGGTGCAAGAGGTGCGCCGGGGGAGGGAACTGCGAGGTTACAGGGGACAGGTTGCAGGGGACAGGTTACGGAGGACAGGCGACAGGGGGCGGGCTGCAACTGCGTCCCTGCTCGCTGAACCGATCCCTGTAACCTGTAACCTGTCCCCTGTAACCTCTTCAGCCGGGAGCGTCCTCGAAGAGCTCGACGATGACGGCGGTGATGTTGTCGCGGCCGCCGCGGCGGTTGGCCACGCGGATGAGCTCGTCCACCAGCTCTTCCGGCGTGCCGCGCGCCTGCAGGATGCGCAGCAGGAGCTTGTCGGGGATCATCCCGGTCAGGCCGTCGGTCGCCAGCAGCAGCAGGTCACCGGCGTGCAGCTGGCCGCCCTGCAGCTCCGGATCGTCCGAGGGCTCCGCGCCCAGCGCGCGGGTAAGGACGTGCGAGTACGGGTGCCGGCGCGCGGCGGAGGGGGTAAGGCGCCCCTCGTCCACCTCGCGCTGCACCCAGGTGTGGTCGCGGGTGAGCTGGGCCAGCTGGCCGTCGCGCAGCAGGTACGCGCGGCTGTCGCCGATGTGGCCCATGCGGTAGGTGCCGTCGGTGCACACCACCATGGCGGTGCAGGTGGTGCCCATCCCCAGCGTGTGGGGATGGAGAGCGACGTGCTCGGCGATGGCGCGGTCCGCCACGCGGAACGACTGCACCATGGAGTGCGCCAGCTCGTCCGCGGCCAGCCCGCGGTCCACCCCCTCCAGCAGGGTGACGCCCACGGCCCGCGTGGCAATGGCGCTGGCGATCTCTCCCGCCACGTGGCCGCCCATCCCGTCCGCCACCAGAAAGACGCCGCGCTCCTGGTCCACCAGGAAGGCATCCTCGTTCCCCTTGCGGACGCGCCCCACGTGGGTGTCGCCCGCGGCCCGCCAGCGCAGCTTCACAGCGGGGCGGCGGCGGGCCGGAGGAGCGCCAGCACCGCGCCCGCACCCGGCGCGGCGCCCACCGCGGCCGGCGGGGCGATGACGTTGACGTAGACGATGATGCCGATGGCGACGATCAGGATCAGCAGCATCAGCACCAGCCAGACGGGGAAGCGCGCCCCGGAGCGCTCCTCGCGCAGCGTCTTCGGCGCCTCAGGCGCGACGTAGGAGGCGCGCGCGGACTCCGCCGCGGCGTGGTCCACCTCGCGGAACTGCAGCTGCACCCCGCCCACCCGCACGGTGGCGCCGTACGGCAGCGGCGTGGGCACGTCGGGAGCCAGGCGCACCCCCTCCACCGCCGTGCCGTTGGTGGAGTTGAGGTCGGTGATGCGCCAGCTGCCCAGGTCGTACTCCAGCCGCGCGTGCTGCGCGCTCACCGAGTCGTCGTCCACCACCACCTCGCACCCCGCCGCGCGGCCCACGGTGACCACCGGGGAGGGGATGGGAAGCTCCTCGCCGTAGCGGGGGCCCGCCATCAGCGCCAGGCTGGCGAGGGGGCCGGGGCGCCCGGAAGGTGCGAGGTCTGCCATGGACGCGGATCTCCTTGCGGTCTGGGGAAACGGGTTGCGCTCCAACGGGTTGCGCGGGGGCGGAACGTATCGCGCCGGGGCGCCGCTCTGCAAGTCGCGGACGAGAACGCCTGCGGGAACGGACGCCTTGACCGGCTGGCGGGGCGCGTGTACCATTGGGCCGCCACTCCGCATTCCCCCTCCCGCCGTGATCGCCCGTTCTCTTCTTTCGCTGCTGCTCCTGCTCGCCGCACCCGCCGCCGCACAGGCCGGCGCGGACTCGCTGGCGCTGGACGGCCCCTGGCGCTTTCGCACGGGGGACGACGTGGCGTGGGCGCAGCCCTCGTTCGACGACGCTTCGTGGAGCACCCTGGCCGTCCCGGGCGAGTGGGAGCTGGCACTGGGCGACTACGACGGCTTCGGCTGGTACCGCCGCCGGGTGGTGCTGCCGGACGGCATGCGCGGCGCGCCCGTGGGCATTCGCTTCGGCACGGTGGGCGACGCCTTCGAACTGTACTGGAACGGCGTGCGGGTGGGCGGCGCGGGGCGGATGCCGCCGCGCTTCGTGGAGGGCGTGACGCCCATCCTGTTCCTGGTCCCCGACTCCGTGCTGGCGAAGGCGGCGGACGGCCGCCACACGTTGGCCGTCCGCGTCTACAACGACTACGCGTACGGCGGCCTGATGATGCCGGTGCGCGTGGGCCGCTACGACACGCTGGCCGCGCAGGGCTCGCCGCGGGCGGTGGTGATCGGGGGGCTGGTCTCGTTCTTCCTGGCCATCGGCGTCTACCACCTGGCGTTCTGGCTGCGCCGCCGCGCCGCGCGCGAGAACCTGCTCTTCGCCGCCGTCTGCCTCTGTGTCTCCATCTACGGCTCCACCTACGCGGAGGCGGTGGAGCGGCTGGTGATGCCGGTGATGAACCCCTACCGCGTGGGGCTGCTAGCGCTGCTGGCGGGGGGGCCGGCGTACGTGGCGCTGGTGAACCGCCTCTTCGGCCTGCGCGGCGGGCGGCGGACGCGGCTGGTGAACGCGGCGTTCGCCGCGGTGTTCGTGGTGGCGCTGGTGCTGCCGCTGCGGCTGCTGGCGGAGTTCAACCGGTGGATCGACGGCGCGCTGGTGCTGGGGCTGCTGCTGGTCGTCGCGCGCGCGTGGAAGGCGGCGGCGCCGTTCGACGGGCCGGCGCGGCCCCACGCGCGC
>DATAAG010000390.1:0-8892 GCA_036260235.1 Longimicrobium sp. | reverse complement strand
GCCAGGGGCGCGCCGCGGTCCTCCGGGCGGTCCTGCGGCCAGCGGAACTCGCCCGCGGCGGAGGGCTCCGCCGCCGCGGGAGCGGCCACGCCGCCCCCCGGCTCCGCGCTCACCGGGCGCCCCCGGCGAGCACGGCGTCCGCCAGCTCCGCACGGACGCGGGCCAGCAGCTCCGCGGGGAGGGGGCCCGCGGCCAGGATGCCGTGCGGCTGGGCGGTGCGCTCCTTGTTGTAGCGCAGCGGCCCGCCCCGGCAGTCGGTGACCGTGCCGCCGGCCTCGCGCAGCACCACCTCGGGGGCGCAGGTGTCCCACTCCTTCAGGTACGGCACCGGGTGCGCGTACAGGTCGCACGCCCCGCGGGCGATCAGCCCGCACTTGAGGCCCACCGAGCCGCTCACCCGCACCTCGCCCGCGCCCACCACGGCGCGCACCCGCTCCAGCGCCGGGTCCGCGTGCGAGCGCGAGCCCACCAGCCGGGGCGGCGAGGCGGCCGGGCCGCAGCGCAGCGGGCGCGGCGGGGCGCCCCCCTCCTCGATCCACGCCCCGCACCTCTCGGCCGCGTACATCAGCAGCTCCAGCGCCGGGGCGTAGACGGCGCCCGCCACGGCGCGCCCCTCCACCGCCAGCCCCACCATCACCGAGAACTCGCCGTTCTGCGCGATGAACTCGCGGGTGCCGTCCAGCGGGTCCACGATCCACACCCGCGTGCGGCCCAGCCGCTCCGCTCGGTCCGCCGACTCCTCGCTGAGCACCGCGTCGTCCGGCGCCTCGGCGGCCAGCACGGCCAGGATGGCGTCGTTGGCGGCCAGGTCCGCGCGGGTCACCGGCGAGTCGTCGGCCTTGAGCTCCGCCCCCGGCCGCCCGTACCAGGGGAGCGCGGCGGCGCCCCCCGCCCGCGCGGCGCGGACGGCGGTGCGCATGGCGCGCGCGGCCGGGGTGTCGGGGCTAGAAGTCAAGGGGCAGGCTCACGGGCCGGCCGTTGCGGGCCGACTGGTAGATCCCCACCAGCAGCTCCAGCGAGCGCAGCCCCTCGCGGCCGTCCGTCTCCGGGTTGCACTCCCCGCGCAGGGCGGAGATCACGTTGTCGTAGTACAGCGGGTGCCCCATCCCGTACACCGAGGTGGTGAGGTAGCTGGCCTGCTGCACCGTCTGGTCCTCCTCCTCGGGCTCGGCGAACTCCCAGTGCTGCACCTCGTTCACCGCCACCCCGCCCAGCCGCACCGTCCCCTTTTCGCCGATGATGGTGAGGGAGCCCTCCAGGTTGCGGGGGTAGGTGAGCATGGTGACGTTCATGGACCCCAGCGCGCCCGAGCGCCAGCGGATGTTCACCACGCCGGTGTCCTCCACCTGGATGTCGCGCGCCAGGGTGGCGGTGAAGGCGTGCACGCTCTCCACCGGCCCCACCAGCCAGTCCAGCAGGTCCACGTAGTGGCTCGCCTGGTTCATGAAGGCGCCGCCGTCGAACTCCCAGGTGCCCCGCCAGTCGGCGCTGTCGTAGTACTCCTGCGGCCGGTTCCAGAAGACGTTGACGTTCACCATGTAGATGCGGCCGAAGCGGCGCCGCTCGATGGCGCGCTTGAGCAGCTGCACGGTGGCGTTGCGGCGGTTCTGCTTGACCACGAACAGCTGCACGCCGGCGTGGTCGCACGCCTGCACCAGCCGCTTGCCGTCCTTCCAGCGGGTGGCCATGGGCTTTTCGCTGATCACGTGGCGGCCGGCCTGCGCCACCTGGATCCCCTGCTCGGCGTGCAGGCCGCTGGGGGTGGCCAGGATCACCGCGTCCAGCTCGCCCCAGGCCAGCATCTCGGGGAGGGTGCAGAAGCCGCGGGCGCCGGTGGCCTGCACCGCCGCCTCCAGCGCCTGCGGGTCCACGTCGCACACGGCCACCAGCTCGGCGCGGTCGGCGTGGGCGCGCAGCGCCTCGACGTGCTTGCCGGAGATGCGGCCGCACCCCACCAGCCCAAAGCGAAGCTTGCGGTCGCGCGCCAGCGCGGACCGCGGCCGAAAGAGCGTCATCAAGGCGTATCCTGCGTGAGGTCCGGGTTGGAGTGCTGTCTCGGAAACGTCGCGGCGCCGGGATGGCCGGTGCCGGAGGGCCGGTGCGGCGGGCCGCCGGGGCGGGGCCGGACGGCGGAATGTACACGGAGCCCCGGGGGCCGGCAACCCGCTGCGGCCTCGCGGGTTGCCGCGCGTCAGCCTTCCGCCGGGCGCACGGAGTCGCCCTCGCGGCGGTAGCGGGTGCCGGTGTCGGCGCAGACCGCCTCGTCGCCGTCGCCGAAGCGCAGGGTGGCGCCGCTCTGCGACACCCACCCGATGCGCCGGGCGGGCACCCCGGCCATCAGCGCGTACGGGGGCACGTCCTTCGTGACCACCGCGCCCGCCGCCACGAACGCCCACTCGCCGATGGTGACGCCGCAGACGATGGTGGCGTTGGCGCCGATGCTGGCCCCGTGGCACACGCGGGTGACGGCGTAGTCGGCGCTGGTGTTGCGGGGAAAGGCGCTGCGCGGGGTGCGCACGTTGGTGAACACCATGCTGGGGCCGCAGAACACGTAGTCCTCCAGCACCACCCCCTCGTACAGCGAGACGTTGTTCTGGATCTTGACGTGGCTGCCCACCTGTACGCGGGGCGCCACGAACACGTTCTGCCCCAGCGAGCAGTGCGCGCCGATGCTGGACCCCGGCGAGATGTGGCAGAAGTGCCAGATGCGGGTGCCCTCGCCGATCTCGGCGCCTTCGTCCACCACGGCGGTGGGGTGCGCGGTATAGCTCATCGTCCGGTGGATCTGGATCAAAGAAACGGAAGTGGTTGGCGCCGGCCCCCGGAGCACGCCGCGAGATCCTGCTGCCATCCGCGACGTGTCATCCCGAGGGAGCGCCTCGCGCAACCCCGTGGCACACGGTTCCCCGGGCGCGACCGAAAGGACCTGTTCCGCCTTCCCCCGCGGCCGGCTCTGGCGCGCCCGGCCTCTCGAGTACGCCGGCAAGATCCTCCGGTCGGCGCGAAGGTACTGTGCAGCCGGAAGCCGTGCGCGGCGCCACCCTCAGGAGCCCGGCAGGCGCGGCCAGGCATCACTCCATCACTCCATCACTCCATCACTCCATCACCCTCAGGTGCCCGCGCGCCCGTAGCGGTCCTCCAGGCGCACCACGTCGTCCAGCTCCGGGGTGCTCACCTCCAGGATCACCGCGTCTTCCAGCGCCTCCACGCGGTGCACGTCGCCGGGGCGGATGGTGATGCACTGGCCGGGCGTCATCTCGAAGTCCACCCCGTTCAGGTGGTACAGGATGCGCCCGGACTGCAGGTACATGGTCTCCTGCTTGCGCTCGTGCTTCTGCAGCGAGAGCGCGAATCCGCGGGTGACCTCCAGGATCTTGCCGGCGTAGCGGTCTTCGTGGGCGTACCAGACCTCGCGTCCCCACGGCTTGGGGATGATGCGCGGCTCCTGGACGGCGGGATGCGTCTCCATCACGGCTCCATCGCCCGCGCGCGGCGGGCGCACTGATCGTACGGTGTGGGATCGGGCGGGAAAGGCGCGCACTCCGCCTCTACCCCGCGGCGCGGCAAAGATATGCACGCTCCGGCCTCCCCGACAGCCCCTCCCGGGGTCCGCGAACGGCGTCGCGCGGAGGACGCGGAGGACGCGGAGGAACGGGAGAGGACGCGGAGAACGGCGGACCGGTTCTCTGCGTCCTCTCTCTTTCTCCCTCCGCGTGAAGCCGCTTCCGGATTCAGCGCGAAGGCGGGGCGCCGCGCGACGCGGCCGGCGGCCCGGCCGCGGGGGTGCCGGTCACGCGGAGCGGCACGCTGCTGCACGTGAACAGCGGGCCCCTCGGAATACGGCACTCCTGGGTGGTGGGGGCGCCCAGCTGGCCGGAGTCGTTCAGCCCCCAGCACCATGCCCCTCCTCCGCTGGTGATGCCGCAGGCGTGGTTTCCGCCGGCGTCCACCTCCAGGAAGGTGCGCCCGCCGCTGACCGCCGCCGGGGTCCGGATCTGGTCGTTGAGGCTGCCGGTTCCCACCTGGCCGTAGTAGTTCTGTCCCCACGCGTAGGCCACGCCCCCGGAGGTGAGCGCCACGGAGTGCCATCCCCCGGCGCTGATGGACGAGAAGGTGTGGCTGTTCGCCACCGCCACCGGTGCCGGGCGGTTGGTGAGGGTGCCGTCACCCAGCTGCCCGTCCGAGTTGCTTCCCCACGCCCAGGCCCTGCCGGTGGCGTCCAGCGCCAGGCTGAACTCCGTCCCGGCGCTGATCGCCATGAAGGTGTGCCCGCCCACCACCGGCTGGGGCACGAAGACGTCACTGGATGTTGGCTCGCCCAGCCCCAGCTGCCCGTCGCTGTTGCGGCCCCAGGCGTAGGCCTGGCCGGTGGTGGTGAGCCCCAGCGAGTGGAAGTCGCCGGCGCTGACCGACTGCCAGGTGTGGCCGCCGGTCACCGGCACGGGCGTCGTCTGCTCCCACGGGTATGGTCCGCCCAGTTGGCCGGCCACGTTGCTCCCCCAGGCCCAGGCCGTCCCGTCGGCCTTGAGCGCCAGCACGTGGCGGCTGAGCCCGGCGCTGATGGAGGTGAAGGCGTGCCCCCCCGCCACCGGCACGGGGACGGAGCGGTCCGTCCGGGTGCCGTCGCCCAGCTGTCCGAAGTTGTTGTCTCCCCAGGCCCAGGCCGCCCCGGAGGCCGTAAGCGCGACGGTGAACTGCCACCCCGCGTCGATCGCGGCGAAGGTGTGGCCGCCCGCCACCGCCACCGGAACGGGGCTCGCGTTCGTGGTCCCCTCGCCGAGCTGCCCCTGCTGGTTGTCTCCCCAGCAGTACGCGGCCCCGGAGGTGGTGAGCGCGCAGGTGTGGTGCCCCCCGGCGGTGATCGTCTCCATCAGGAAACGCTCGCCGGTGACCGTGGCGGTGCCGCTGCGCCCCTCGATCGTGGCGGTGATGGTGGCGGTGCCCTGGCCCGTGGCCGTCACCACCCCCGTGGCGCTGACGGTGGCCACGTTCGGGTCTGAGGTGCTCCAGGCGACGGCGCGGCCGGTGAGCACGTTGCCCGCGTCGTCGCGCGCGGTCGCGGTGAAGTCCCGCGACGCGCCCACGGCCAGGCTGGCGCTGGCGGGCGATACGGTCACCGACGCCACCGGCGGCACCACCACGAGGGTGGCGCTGCCGCTGCGCCCCCCGATGGTGGCGGTGATGACGGCGGTCCCCGGCGCCAGGGCGCTCACCACCCCCGTGGCGCTCACCGTGGCGATGGCGTTCGCGTTCGTGCTCCACGTCACCGTCCGCCCCGTCAGCACGTTCCCCGCGGCGTCGCGCGCGGTGGCGGTGAGCTGCTGCGTGGTCCCGGCGGGCATCGTTGGGCTGGGGGCGGCGACGGTCACCGACGCCACGGGGACGCTCACCACGACGGTGGCGGTGCCGCTGCGGCCCCCGCTGGTGGCGGTGATGACGGCGGTCCCCGCCGCCAGCGCCGTGACCACGCCCGTTTCGCTCACCGGGGCGACCGCCGGGGCGGAGCTCGTCCAGAACACGGTGCGCCCGCTCAGCTCTTCGCCGTCGGCGTTGCGCACGGAGGCGGCGAGCACCTGCGTTCCGCCCACGTCCAGCGCGGCGGCCTGGGGCGTCACCGTGACCGACTGCACCCGCCGCGCGGGGCCGGTGGCGTCCGTGCAGCCGCCGGCGAGCGCGCCCGCCAGGACGAAGACGAGCAGGCGTGCGCGGCGAACGGAGCGGGAATGATGCGGCATGGGGAGCTCCGGAAGGGGAACGGCTCGGAAGGCGGCCGGATGAGGAGCGCCGCAGGCGCCGTGCCCCGGAACAACGCGGCTGCAAACGACAGCCGCGTGGACGACCACGGCGGAACGGCCGAAGGACCGGCAGAAAAACGATTCGCACGGCGCAGGGGTCACAAAACGCCGGCCAGAACGAAGGAAATTCCGCTGCATCCTCCGTTTCGCCTCGTGCGCCCTCCGCGCGGACCCTCACCGGCTCACACCGATCCGGAAAAAGAACCCTGATCGTTTGAGCGGGCGAGGTGCGTCGTTCCGGGCTGTGGTGCGGGCAGATGGTTCTCGGGATCGCGCATCAGGGGTCCGGACGGCTTGCTCCAGCGCGCGGCGGAGACGGTCCGGCGCACCGCATCCCTCCCCAAAAAAAATTCTCATGGCCCCCTGCCGCGCTTCCATCCCTCCACCGTTTCCGACAGCGCGCCATGCCGTCGGCCGACATGAGGGGACCCTGGGCGCAGAGGAAACGGCACGAGAAAACTCCGTTGACTCCGCTGACTCTGTGTGAGGCCTGTTCTTTTTGCGGATGCGGTATCAGCCCCCGAAAAGCCGGCGCCAGAAGGGTCGCGGGGCGGCGATGGGCGGCACGGGGAGGGGATCGTCGCCGTTCAGCAGGCGGGCGGGGTTCGTCTCCATCAGCAACTCGGCCTGCTCACCGGCGCCGCGGCGCTCCAGCTCCGCGCGGCAGTCGGCGACGGCGCAGCGGCCGCGCGCGTGGTAGTCGCTCCCCAGGTAGTCCACCAGCCCGTGCTCCAGCAGCGCCCACGCCAGCCGCTGCGGCCGCTCGCCGTACCGGCCGAGGAGCGAGCCGGCGTTCACCTGCAGCAGCGCGCCCACGCGCTTCCACTCCTGCGCGTCCGCCAGGTCCGGGGCGGCGTTGCCGTAGCGCTCCGGGTGGGCCAGCACCGGCCGCCATCCCGCCATCTTGAGGTCGAAGACGGCGAGCGGCGCGTTGGGGGGCACGTTCATGAACGGGAACTCCACCAGCACGAAGCGGGTGCCGGCCAGCCGCAGCCGCGGATCGGAGGCGTCCACCTTCGGCGCGTCCAGCATGACCTCCGCGCCGCGCAGCACGCGCAGGGCGGGCTCGCGCGCCGCCACCTCCTGCAGCGCCGCCCACCCCGCGTCCACCTCCGCCAGCCGCGTCTCCAGCGCCGCGGGGCTGGCGGTGAGCGCGCCGTTGACGTGCGGCGTGGCGACCACCGTGCGCACCCCCTGCTCGCGGAACACGGCCAGCGCCGCGGCGGATTCGTCCGGACTGGCGGCGCCGTCGTCCACGCCGGGGATGAGGTGGTTGTGGAAGTCGATCATCGCAGGAAGGAAATCGTGCCGGTCATTCGCCGTGGACGGTGCGGTACTCCTCGTAGCGGTAGCCCAGCACGGCGGCCAGCGCGCCGGTGCCGTAGCTCACGTTGTGAAGGGCGCGCACCAGCCCCGCGCGCCCGCGCAGCGCGCCGGGCGCCAGCTGCGCCACGCCGAGCGCCAGGCGGGCGGACGCCTTGAGCGCGCGGGTGGCGGGGCGGCCCATCCGCGGACCCAGGGCGCGCTCGCACCACAGGGCGCAGTTGCCGACGCGAAAGGCGCGGCGCAGCAGCCAGGCGGCGCCCACGCGCGAGGCGGGCATCCGCTCCTCCACCACCGCCTCCTCCGCCCACACCATCCGCACGCCCTGCCGGTGCAGCCGCATGAAGAGGTGCGAGTCGCTGCCGCCGGTCAGGCCGAAGGCGGGGTCGAACGGGGCCGGGCCGTGCAGCAGCCGCGCGGCGAGGAGGGCGTTGCTGGTGTACCCCACCGTCAGTGCCGCGCCGGTGGGGAGGGGGCGGCTTCCCAGCAGCCCGGTGCGCTCGATCCACGGCGCCGCACCCTCCGCCAGGCGGGCGCGCACGGCGCCGCACACCACCTCCGCCCCATACCGCGCCTGGACGCGGAGCAGGACGTCCAGCCAGTCGGGGCGCACCGTCTCGTCGTCGTCCACGAAGGCGAGCCACCCGGCGCCGTCTTCCAGCGCGGCGGCCACGGAGCGGTTGCGGGCGTGGGCGATGTTGCGCCGGGGCTCCACCTCGTAGCGCACCGGCACGCCCAGCGCCGGCCGGGCGGCGTCCACCAGCGGCTTCGCGCTTCCCTCCGCGTCGTTGTCGACGACGACCACGCGCAGGTCGGGCGCGGCGCCGCGGAAGCGGAGCGCGGCCAGGCTCTCCAGCAGCTCCCGCAGCATGGCGGGCCGCCGGTACGTCGCCACGCACACCGCCACGCGCGGCGGACGCGCATCCCGCGTCACACGGGCATCATCGGGCGCGGAAGGATCGGTCGGCACGACGGGATGTTAGGCCGCTGACGGGAGAGTGTCCAGCGTCATCCGGCTGCGGCAACGCTCTCTGATACCAGATCCGCAAAAAGAACCTTGATCGTTCGAGCGGGCGAGGTGCGTCTTCCCGGTCCTGGTGCGGGCAGATGGTTCTCGAGATCGCGCATCAGGGGGTCCGGACGGCTTGCTCCAGCGCGCCCTGGAGACGATCCGGCGCACCGCATCCCTCCCCCAAAAAATTCTCATGGCCCCCTGCCGCGCTTCCATCCCTCTGCCGTTTCCGATCGCCCACGCCGGCTCGTGCCTCGTCGGCCGGCGCGCCATGCCGTCCGCGGACATGAGAAGCACCGTGGGAGCAGAGGAAACGGCACGAGAAAACTCCGTTGACTCTGCTGACTCTGTGTGAGGCCTGTTCTTTTTGCGGATTCGGGTATGAAGGAGCACGGCCAGAGGGAAAGTACCTCGTGACCCGCCGCGGCCCCTCCGGGCTCGCATCACTCGCCCACCTCCCCCAGAAACCCCTGGGAGAGGTTGATGTGCGAGATCCCTTGTTCTACGGGGCAGGCGCAGCCGTTGACGACTCGGAACGACAGGCTTCGCCGGGTCGGCGGACGCCTATCCCGCGAGTTGCGCGCGCATGGGCGCGAGGCGGCGGAGCGCGGCAACGATCGTGAGGGCCGCCGCCAGGGCGACCCACGCCCCGCGCATCCACGCCGGGCCTAAGAGGGCCGCCACGGCCACCGCGCCGATCCCCGCGGCCCCGGCCAGCGCCGCCGCGCGGGCGGCGGGGGCCGCGCCGGGGACCACGCGCGC
>DATAAG010000389.1:0-13321 GCA_036260235.1 Longimicrobium sp. | reverse complement strand
GGCGTGCGGCCGGCCGGCGTGCCGCGACCGGATGGGGTGGAGATTGCGTGAGGATCGCACGGGCCACGCGGGATCGCGCACCATCGCGCGTGCGACGCCCCGGTGAGGCGAGGCGCCGCACATCGATTTCCCGTGCGATCATCATCATGACCCATCCCGTTGTCCTCTCCCTCGCACGAGACGCCGGCGGTGCGCTGGCCCGCGCGCCGCACGAGGCGGCCGGCGGGGGCCGGGTGTGAGCATGGACGCCAGGCGCCGCCCGCGGGCCGAGCACGTGGTGCTGATCTCCGTCGACGGCCTGCGCCCCGAGTACTACCTGGAGCCCACCTGGCCCGCCCCGGCCATGCGCCAGCTGTACCTGCGCGGCGCGCACGCGGTGGCGGTGCGCACCATCTTTCCCTCGCTCACCTATCCCGCGCACACCACGCTGGCCACCGGCGCCCTCCCCGCGCGCCACGGCGTCTGCCACGACCGCGAGACCACGGCGGTGGAGAGCCCGCGCTGGCTGCGCGACGAGTCGCTGGTGCGCGTCCCCGCGCTCTGGGACGCGGTGCGCGCGGCGGGCGGCACCACGGCCTCGCTCTACTGGCCGCTGACGGCGGGCGGGCTCATCGACTGGAACGTGCCGGAGATCTGGGCGGACGAGCGGACGCTGGACGAGATCCGCGCGGCTACGACGCCCCCCGGGCTGCTGGACGAGCTGGAGCGCGAGGCCACCGGGCGGCTGACGGCGGAGAATTTCGGCAACCGGCTGCTGGCGCACGACCCGCGGGTGGCGGCGATGGCGGCGTACCTGCTGGAGCGCTACCGCCCCACGCTGCTGCTGGCGCACACGCAGGCCACGGTGCAGGTGCCGCAGGAGCCGGACTGGCGCAACCCGCGGCGGGCGCGCGCCGTGGCCGCCAGCGACCTGGTGGTGAGCCTGGTGCTGGAGGTGATCGAGCGGACGAAGGCGTGGGACCGCACGGCCGTGATCGTCACCGGCGACCACGGGATGATGGAGATCCACACCCAGCTGCGGCCCAACGTGTGGCTGGCGGAGGCGGGGTTGCGGGGGGAGCGGATCGAGGGGGAGCCGTGGCGCGCCACCTTCCACGCGCTGGGCGGCTCCGCCTTCCTGGACGTGCGCGAGCCGGCGGACGACAACACCGCCGCCGTGCGCCGCGTGCTGGACGCGCTTCCCCGCGGCCTGCGCGAGACCTTCCGCATCGTGGAACGCGACGAGCTGGAGCGGCTGGGGAGCGATCCGGATGCGCCGCTGGCGCTGGCGGCGGCACCGGGGTTCGGCATCGACGACCGCGGGGAGGGCCCCGCGCTGCAGCCCAACCCGGGGATGACGCACGGCCACCACCCGGACGAGCCGGCGATGAACACGGGGCTGGTCGCGGCCGGCGCGGGGATCCGGGCCGGCGCGGCGGTCCCGCTCCTGCCGCTCACCTGCGTGGCCCCGCTGGTGGCCGAGCTGCTGGGGCTGGACTTCGACGCGCCCGATGGCACGCTGTATCCGGGGCTGCTGGAGGATTGAGCCGCCCCTCGATCGGACTCGATGCGTCAGCGGAACGGAAGGGGAGGGAGGAGAATCGATGCCTGCCGGGGAACGGGTCCTCGTCATCGGCGCGACGCAGGGGACGGGATGTCACATCGTGCGGCGCCTGCTCCGCGACGGATACGCGGTGCGCGTCCTGGCGCGCAACCAGGGCAAGGCAAAAGACCGCTTCGGCGACTCCGCGGAGATCGTGCAGGGCGACGTCACACGGCGAGAGACGCTGCCGCCGGCGCTGGCGGGGATCGATCACCTGATCCTGACGGCCGGCGTCACCACGCGCACCGCCGCCCAGGCGCTGGTGAAGGCGACGGTGTACGACGGCACCCTCAACGTGCTGGCCGCGGCGCGCCAGGCGGGGCTGGCGGGCAGGTTCATGTACATGGGCGCCATCGGCACCACGCGCGGGTCGGTCACCTCGTTCGCGCTGAACCTGGTCAAGGGGAACACGCTGCGCTGGCGGCGGCTGGGGGAGGAGGAGATCCGCCGGAGCGGGCTGGCCTACACCATCGTGCACGCCGGCGTGCTGCGGGATGCGCCCGCGGGCCTCCATCCCGTGCACGTCGGGCAGAAGCCCTACCGGATGTCGCTGCGCTACCGCATCGGCCGCGAGGACGCCGCGGAGGTCTTCGTCCAGGCGCTGCGCCGCCCGCAGACGCGCAACACCACGTTCGACGCCGTGTGGGGAAGGGGAGCGGGACCCACGGATTGGGATGCCGTGTTCGCCGGGCTGGTCCCCGACTGACGACGCCAGAAAGCCGTTCGCGAGCGCCGTTTGCTGAACCCGGCGCAATGGATTTGCCGCGAGAACGATGACGCAGCCCGTTTTCATCTCCTACGCACGCGACGCCAGCAGCGGTGCGCCCTGACGTGTTCTGCTTTCGGCCTGAACGGGAGCCGCGCAGAGCCGTAAGCGCATCCTCATACCATGATCATAGCAGATCCTGAAAAAGAATGTGTCACGCAGAGTCAGCAGGGTGAGCAGAGTTGTCCCTTGCGCAGATCAGACTCTGCTCACTCTGCTGACTCTGCGCGAGGTTCTTCTTTTCTCGGATCCTGGTATCAGTTCGCCCGCAACCACGCCTCGTAGGCTGGGTCGGTGCGCTGGAGACCGCGATACGGATGGGACAGGTAATTGCCGCTGAAGGTCTCGCCGGTGAAGTAGATGCGGGCGAGCTTGGCGGGATCCATGGCCATCTCCCCGCCGGGTAGCTCAGGGCCGTCGTTCTTGTCGTTCCAGCGCCAGGGCATGGCGGCGCGGTTGTCCATGCCCTCGTTGCCGGCCATCACGCCGAACTCCGCAAAGGTGCGCGGATCATTGCGCCGCGCCCACACCCCACCCGGTGCAAAGAAGCTGACGAGCCGGTACGCGACATTGCGGTCGTTCGGGCCGTCGGGCTCTCCCGATTCCCTCATCGAAGGATAGTAGATCACGCCGTCGCCGCCGTGGATGTCGAGGTACGGCCACGCCTTCATCCCGTGGCCCTTCGCCTCCTGCGCGGTGACGTGCCGCAGCACGCCATCGTGCGCGCGGCAGGAGAGCGCGCCGTCGATGTCCTCGCCGCCGTTGCGCAGCGGGGACGCGGGGAGCGCGCATCGGGCGCCGCCCTGGGGCGTGTACGCGAAGAAGTCCGTGTGGAAGATGGTGATGATGCCCTGCAGCCGGCCGTACTCCCGCGGTCCGAAGGCGGCGGGGCGGCGGATGATGACGAGCTGGCCCTCGAAGTCGTTCTCGTGCTTGTCGACCAGGCCGCACCCCGGCCAGTCGCACCAGTCGCGCGGATGGAAGAACGCGTAGACGATGTACCAGTGCGTGTCGGTGGAAACGACGGACCAGTACGCGACGGCCCGCGCCGGGTATGACGGCAGGTTTTCCCAGTTGTTGCGGCTGATCCAGTCGCCGTCGTAGTCGATGGCGGTGATGAAGTCCGACTTGCCGCCCAGCGCGTCCGCGCCGGTCTGGTCCACGTCCTGGTAGTGGATGGGCGCCCAGCGCAGGGCGAGCTGCTCGTGGAAGTGCTCCAGCGTGATTCGCGGCTGTGCCACGGGAGCGCCCGCTGTCACCGGCCATCCCGCGGAGGATGTTGCCACACCCGGAGCCGCCGCGACCAGCGTTGTCTTCCCAAGGGAGCGCACGCCCGGAACCAGCATCCTCTCCACCGCCTGCGCGCGACCGAAGGATCTTCCACGCCGTACTGCGGGCTGGCTTCGGCACGCAGGACCAGCCCCTCGGTCCGGGAGGCAAGATCCTTCGGTCGGCGCCCAGGGCGCGGAGTACGTGCGGGTCTCGAGCGGCGCCTCCCTCAGGAAAACAACTGTCGTGACGGGGTTCACCCACACCCCCTCCGGCATCCGGGCCGATGCGGTGCGCGGCAGCGGAATCAGGCAGATGGCAGCGACGGCGAGGGTGAGGAGCGCGCACCGGCTCCGCCGCCTCGCCGCCTGCATCGCATCCCTGGCAGATCGACGCGCGCGATCCGACGGCTGGACGCGGCGCGCTCTACAGCAGTTCCACCGCATCGCCCACGGCTACGCTGCCGGAGTTCACGGCGGATGCGTAGGCGCCCAGGTTCTGCCCCGCCTCGCGCACGATGGTGCGCAGGACCGTCGGGTCCTTCGGCAGGCCGTCCTGCGCGTGCGTGGTCATCCCGCACCGCACCGTCGGCCCCGCGCACCGCACCATCAGCCCGCCCACGCGGATCTCGCGCCCGCCCCAGGCCGCTTCGGCCAGACCCTCGATCCCGCCGTCGGTCTCGACGAGGAAGTTGGGGCGAAAGCGGCGCACGTCCCAGGCGGCCGCTGGGTTCAGGCGCGACATGGCCGCGAGCGACGCGGTGGTGAGCAGGTGCAGGGGATACGCGTCGAAGTACGTGCCGGGCGGCGAGGCGAACTCGAACACCTCCGGCGGGATGCCGGACAGGTCCGGGAACGGCTCGTCCGGCTGGCGGCTCATCATCTCCCGCGCGATGCCGCCCAGGCCGGCCATGCGGATGATGGTGCCCAGGTGCGGCCGGAGCGCCCGCACGCGGCTCAGCCGGCCGACCACCGGCGCCAGCGGATGGCCGCGCCGGTAGTGCGCCCGGTCGGAGGCGGGCCGCAGCGGATGGAGCGAGACCTCGCGCCCCAGCAGCGCCGACAGGCGCTCGTCGACGTCGGGCGCGTCGCTGGCGGTGCGGGTGCCGTCCGGGAGCGTGATGTCCACGTGCGGCACCGTGCCGTCCACCGGCGGCTCCCGGTAGACGGCCGAGCACCGCATGAGCGCCGGCAGGTACTTGGCGCCGCGGATCTCGCCGGCGGCTTTGTCGCGCAGCGCCCACCCGCGGTCGCCGGGAAGGCCGCCCGGCCCCACGCTGCACGAGCCGAGCTTCTCCCCCGCCATCGACTTGACCGGGTAGCGCCAGATCTCGCGCACCGTTCCGACGAGCATGCGTCTCCTCTGCGGAATCCCAGATCCTGAAAAGAATGCCTCACGCAGAGTCAGCAGAGTGAGCAGAGTTGTCCCCCTGCACAGGCCAAACTCCGCTCACTCCGCTGACTCCGCGTGAGACCTTTCTTGTCTTCGCTCCTGTGCCTCTCCGCGGCGTCAGAAGCGGAAGCCGATGCTGGCCGCGGGGGTGAGCACCACGCCGCCCGCGTCCATCGGCTCGACCTCCGGGTAGCCGCCGGTGTCCTGCGAGGGATAGTAGCGGGCGCGGACGCCGAAATCCACGAACCACCGCCGGTTCTGCGGCATCGACACCCCCACCTCGGCGGCCAGGCCCAGCGCGGTGCTGGTGTGCTTCTCCTCCTCCTCGCACTGGCACAGGCCGCCCACCCACGTCCACCGCACCTGGCGCACCGCGGGGCCCGCGCCGATCCGCATCACCCGTCCGAACGAGGCCATCACCGCGGCCTCGGTGCTGGTGAAGGTGGTGCTGACCACGCTGCTTCCCTGGGTTCGGCGGGTGGTGCCGCCGTAGAACCCCTCCAGCGTGTGCTGCACGTCCGCCGCCACGGAGAGATTCGGGCGCACGGCGTAGCGCGCCGTCAGGTGCAGCGACGGAGGGTTCGCCGTTCCCGGGTCCGCGAAGCTCGTCCCCCGGGGCACGCCGCTGATGAACCCCGCGTCCTCGGCCGCGGTCTCGGTGCTGCGGGCGAGCCCGATCAGCGTGAACCCGGCGCCGGCGCTCACCGAAACGCGCGGCCCGCCCGGCAGGGCCTCCGTGTAGCTGGCGACCACGATGGCCGCGCGAAAGCTCCGTCCCGGCGCCCCGCGGAACATGCGGCGGACGAAGTCGGCGCTGCGCACCCGCATGCTGCCGATGCCCTGCGTCCGCATTCCGCGCAGCACGCGCACGTCTCCCATCATGCGTCCGTCCACGAACACCACCACCTGTTCCTCCGCCGGCCCACCCGCGGGGTCCAGGGCCAGGTGCAGCCACTCCGGCCGCAGCCGCTGGACCGCCTGGTACAGGTCCGGTGCACCGGACGCCTCCAGCTCGGCGCGCGAGATCACCTCCTCCCGCGGGGCGGGGCCGGAGGGAGAGCCGCCGGGGATGCACGCGGCGAGCGAGGCCGCGGCAAGCACGGCCGTGGCAAGGCGAAGGGACTTCAGCATGGTCGGTGTGCCCGTGGAGACGGATGGATGCCGGCGCGCGTGCCCGGGGGCCGGGCCGGCGTGGGAACGAGGAGCGTGGGGGCGGCGCAAAGATAAGCGCCGCGCCCACGCCGGTAAACGCTTGAGTGCGCGCGGGGAGATTCAGAACCGCAGCCGCAGCGCCAGCTCGCCGCCGGATCCGCCCGGTGCGGCGCCGGCGTACACCGGCACCCGCCTCCAGCGCTCCTCGCCGATGAGCGACCCCAGGAACACCCCCGCGGCGGCCCCGGCGCCCGCGAACAGGAGGCGCGTGTCGCTGCCCAGCTCCCTGCGGTTGCTCCGGGCGACCTCGGTGCGCGCGCCGGCAGCGACGTATCCCACACCCCCGCCGATCACGCCGCCGATCAGCGCGCCGCCCAGGCGCGAGGTGCCCCGGCTCCATTCGATGGAGGTGATGTCCGCCACGGGCACGGCCACCTGCGACGCGGTCATCTGCAGCAGGGCGGTGTCCCCGCGCATCTCCACCACGGTGCCGACGGTGGGCTGCGTGATCCCCGCCGCGGGCGCGACGATGCGCACCCGCTGCTCCGGCCGCAGGTCCACGGCGTTCTGGGCGCCGGCGGGAGCCGCCAGCAGCGCGCCGGCCAGCACGATGGCGAAGGGATGGGCGATTCGCATGGGTGAGATCCTTCTGAAGAGGGAGAAAGGGGGTCCATCGAGTTCGGAGGGTGCGCCACGCCTTCCCGCTCCAGCGGCTCGGGGCGCCTGGACACAATCTATCGACGAACGAGGAATGGCGCCATCGTTGCGATCCTGGCTACGCCACGTCTTCGCGCTCCACGCCCTCGAACGCCAGGATCCAGTCGGGGCCGTAGGCGCGGGAGGGGGTCTGGAAGCCGGCGGGGGCGTCGCCGGCCAGGACGCGGCGCACGGCCTCCACGGCGGTGCGGGCGGTGAGGGTGTAGCCTTCCGGCGTCCGCAGGCGGCTCACCGCGTGCCGCCCGTCCGCATCCTCCACCCTCCCCCAGAGCAGGCTCACGCCGCGCGCCCGCTGCTCCGGCGTGGGTCCCGGAGGGCCCTTGCGGATGGCGCGCTTCATCATCCGCTGCACCGGCGCGGAATCCAGCAGCCACCCCAGGCGCCGCGTGGCGCGCATCAGCCGCACCTGCCTGGCCGGGATGCGCGTGTACACCGCCACGTCGGGAATGCCGGTGCTGTGGTACGCCGTCGACACGTCGCCCCACGGGATGGTGGTGACGGTGACGGGCCCGCGGCCGAAGTCCACCTCCATCGACTTCCACGCCGCGGGGACGGGAACGATGCGGCCCCCCCGCCGCACCGCGCCGCCGCGGCCGGCGTTCTCCGCCATCGTCGTCAGCGTGCCGCGCGAGATCCCGCCGATGCCCTGGAAGGCCAGCGTCAGCGTGGTGGCGGTGGGAAGGCGGCGCTTGAGGTGCGCCGCCAGGCAGTCGGAGGGGACCACGTCGAAGCCGGCGCCGGGCATCAGCATCACCCCCGCCGCGCGCGCGCGGGCGTCCAGCGCGGCGGCCATCTCGAAGACGCCCAGCTCGCCGGTGATGTCCAGGTAGTGCGTGCCGGCGCGCAGGCACGCCTCCACCACCGGCCGCGCCGTGTGCGCGAACGGCCCGGCGGCCAGCAGCACCACGCGCGTCTCCCGCACCGCGGCCTCCAGCGCCGCCGCGTCGTCCAGCGGAAACGCGCGGTGTGGCGCGCCCAGCTCCGCCGCCTGCGCCTGCACCGCCGCCGCGTCGCGCCCCGCCAGCAGCGGCGTGAGCCCCACCTCCCGCGCCCGCCCGGCGATCAGGCGCCCGGTGTACCCGTAGGACCCGTAGAGCAGGAAGTCGGCGGCCATGGGCGGGAGAGGATGGACGGAGGCGGGCCTGATTCGAAGGGCCAGGCAGGGCGTCGATGGCCGCGTCCCGGCCCGGGGATTGACACCGCGGCAAAGATTACGTCATGTCCGCCTGCGGACCGTTCCTGCCGGATGTCGCGCTCTGCGCACGGAGGCAGCCCCCGCGCAGTTGAAGCCCGCGCAGTTCGCGGGGCTTTCCGCTGTCGTTGCGGCGGGTCTACCCCGCTCAGGCGCGGGGCTGGCTGCGCGTACTTTCCGTGGCGAACCGGCCGAGTGTTACGAGCCCGGCCGCCGCGTAGTGATCAGCACGACGCCGTTCGCCCCCTGCAGCCCGTACGCCGCGGTGGAGCCGATGTCCTTGAGCACCTGGATGCGGACGATGTCGTTGGGGTTGATCCCCAGCAGCGCCTCGCCGGGCCGGCGCTGGATCGGCATGCCGTCGATCACGAAGAGCGGCTCGCCGCTGCCGTAGAAGGTGCTGATCCCGCGGATGCGCACCGTGAATCCGCCGCCGGCGACCCGGACCAGCTGCACGCCCGGAAAGCGCCCTTCCAGCAGCTCCTCCGGGCGCGCCACGCGCGTGCGCCGCAGCTCGTCTTCCGAGACGGACTGCCCTTCGTCCGCGCCCACCAGGCCGTCCCGCGGCGGCTCCGCGTCGGGCGCGGGCGCGGTGCGCGGGTGCGCGCACGCGGCGGCGAGGGCGAGCGCGACGCAGAGCGCTCCGGTGCGGCGGTGCAGCATGGTTCCTCCCGGGTGGCAGGATGGCCGGGGAATGTTCCGCCTGGTCCCGCGTGCGCGTGGTTTCCCCGCAACTCGCACGCCCGCTTCCATGGTCCGGGTCACGTCGGTCCGCTCACCAGCTCCGCGTCGTCATCCGCAGCAGGAGCCCCCCCACCAGGGCGGGGCGGGAGGCGGTAGCCCAGCCGCTCCGCCAGCCGCCCCGTCAAGGCCGCCACCAGCTCGCGTTCCTCCGCGGAGAGCGCCGGCGCGCCCTCCCGGGGCGGCGCGTGGATTCCGCCGGGCGCGCCCTGGTCCCCGAACACAGTGTTGCTCTGCGCGGGCATTCCCGCAACGGTCGGCTGCGACAGGACCGGCAGCGGCTCGATGCCCAGGAACGCCGCCACCCGGCCCATCACCCGCTCCGGCGCCGCGCACAGGTCCTCGTAGCGCAGCAGGTGATGGCGGTCCGGCTGGGGCCGCCGCATCCGCTCCACCGCCAGCCGGTACGTGGCCGCCAGGTTCCGCAGCACCAGGTGCCGCGCCCGGAACGACCCGCGCGCCTGCTCCTCCAGCCGCCGGTGCGAGGCGTAGACGGCCAGCGGTTCGCGCACGATGTGCACCACCTTCGCCCGCGGGAACGCCGCCCGCACCCGGTGCAGGTGCCGCTCGTTGGTCGGCGTCTTCTCCACCCAGTACCGCACCTCGCCCGCGGCGCCGCGCGTGCACCAGGCGTACGCCACCGCCACCGCCACGTGCGGCCCCCACTCCCCCGCCGTCCGCCCCACCGCCGCCTCCCACGCCAGCAGCGCCCGCGCGAAGCGCACGTACGGCGACTCCGCGTCCGTGGTGCGCCCCAGCAGCCAGTACGGCGGCTGGTTGATCGGGTTCGCCAGGCGGCGCAGCCACTCCCGCCCCAGCGCGGGAAGCCGCTCCGCCGCGGGGAGCCGCGCCAGCCGGGGGCGCAGGCTGGTGAGCCAGGTGCCCTCCGACGGGAGCACGCTGAGCGCGGGATGGCCGTCCAGCAGGTCGCGCAGCAGCGTGGTGCCGCTGCGGTGCACGCCCACGACGAACACCGGCCGCGCGGCCAGCTCCCGCCCCCACGCCACCGTCTCCGGCGGCAGGTCGGCCGCCCCCGCGCGCTCCGCCGCCGCCCACACCGCCGCGGACCAGCGGCGCCCCGCGGCGAGCAGCGCCTCGCCGGGCGCGGTGTGCAGCCGCCCGGCGGGGAGCTCGCGGTCGAGCGCTTCTTCCAGCGCGCGGATGTCGTCGGCCATTGCGGATGTGTTACCGCGGCGCCCGCCCCTGCGCAAGCGAGCCCGGCGAGATGGCCTCACGCAGCGTCAGCGGTCAGCAGAGCCGAGCCTTCCTTTGCTGATTCCGCTGACGCTGCACGACGTAAGATCCCTCCACGGACGAATGGCACAAAGGGAGTGCAATATTTCGAAACTCTGGGTCGATGCACTCGTGGATCGAAGTGTTACAAGTCCGCGGAAACACTTGATGATGCGACCGGAGAAAGAGCAAGGCGTCACGTGCAAAAAGCGCGAAATCCTTGACGCGGACGGAGTGCGGCGCCGATACTGCTGGTTCGGATTCCGGTAGCAGGTGTCCCGCCCGGGGCGCAGTCGACATCCCCTGGCAAGCCCCCGCTTCCCGCCACCGGACGTGCAGCCCGACGTCCCCCCGGCGCATCACGCACGTCCACCCCCGCCGCGCGGGCGGGGTGCGTCGTCTCCCGTCCCCCAGACCCGAGGCCCCGACTCCATGACCCACCTGCGTCCCGCCGGAGCGGCCCTGCTGGCCGTGTGCCTGCTCGCCGGCTGCGCCACCGCCCAGAACGCCGGCGACCGGCCCCGCCCCGCCCCCGGCGGCCGCTGCGCCTTCGTGGCGATCGACGTGGACCGCTGGGGCAAGCAGGAGTTCCGCAACCCCCCGGAGGTCCGCAGCCAGAACGGCGTGCTGAACACCACCCTCAGCGTGCAGTACACGGATCCGGCGACGACCTCCCTGGCCGGCTGCCCGCTCACCCTGCGCAGCTACAACGGCCAGCTCGTCGGGCCCACCCTGCGCGTAAAGCCGGGGGACGTGATGCGGCCGCTGCTGGACAACCGCCTTCCGCGCGAGACGCCGGCGCAGGTGGACTCGCAGTTCCAGCAGGAGGCGGGGAACGCCTTCATCACCATGCGGCCGTACTCGTTCAACACCACCAACCTGCACACCCACGGGCTGCACGTGCCCCCCGGCGACAGCAGCGACAACGTGCTGCTGGCGATCGGCCCGCAGACGCGCTTTCAGTACCACATCCCGCTGCCGGACGACCACACCCGCGGCACGTACTGGTACCACGCGCACGCGCACGGCTCCACCGCCATCCAGGTGGGGAGCGCCATGGCCGGCGCCCTCATCGTGGACGACGAGCCCGGCGCCATCCCCGCCTCGCTGGCCGCGGCCAACGCGCGCGAAAAGGTGATGGTGATCCAGACCATGCTGTACGACACGGCGGGGGAGGCCAACAACATCACCGCCTTCTTTCCCGACGGGCCCAACACCGTCGCCCTCTGCCGGCAGGGGAACAGCGGCTGCACCTGGCTCAACAGCGGCCGGCAGGTGACCATCAACGGGCAGATCGTCCCCGTCATCCGCATGCGCCCGGGCGAGGTGCAGCGCTGGCGGCTGATCGACGCCTCCTTCCGCGAGACCATGGCGCTGCGGCTGGAGGGGCACCTGCTGCACGAGATCGCCACCGACGGCATCTACACCGGCCGCATCGACAGCTGGGGGGCCAACGGCCAGGAGCTCCTCCTGTTTCCCGGCTACCGCAGCGACGTGCTGGTGCAGGCCAGCATGACGCCCGGCACCTACCCGTTCGTGGACGACTCCGCCGGCACCGGCCAGGCGCTGCGCGGGGTGGGCGAGGACCTGAACCTCCTCGCGCTGGTGGTGGTGGAAGGCGAGCCGATGCACATGCAGCTGCCCACCCTCGCCGAGATGGCGGCGCTGAACCCCTTCCCCAACACGCAGCTGGCGCTGCAGGCCGACGGGGTGCAGGAGGCGGTGTTCAAGCTGGGAAGCGGGCTGCAGCCGTCGGACCCGCGCAACTCCTTCCAGGTGAACTACTACGCCTTCGACGACACCCGCGTGCGCTACCTGCAGCTCAACGACACCGACATGTGGTCGCTCACCACCGTCGGCGATCCGGCGGCGGTCGCGAACGGGGGCGTGCCGCCGCTCCCCCACGTCTTCCACATCCACATCAACCCGTTCCAGGTGCTGCGCACGGGGCCCAACAACCAGCCGCAGTGGGTGTGGAAGGACACCCAGGCCATCCCCGCCGGCGACACGGTGAACATCTACACGCAGTACCTGGACTACACGGGGAAGTTCGTGATGCACTGCCACATCCTGGACCACGAGGACCTGGGGATGATGGAGGTGATCGAGGTCGTCGAGCACCTTCCCGTCCCACACCCCCGCGACGACGGCACACCGGACCGCGCCTCCGGCGGCCGCGCGCACGGCCACGGCCACGCCCGCGGCGCCTCGTCCCCGTCCCCCTATCCCGCCCCCGCGCAGGCCGCCGGGAGCGGACCGCACCGGCACTGAAGGAGAGCAACGCATGGCAGAGAGCACACCCACGCGCTGGCAGCGGGTCCGGCAGATCCTGGACGCCGCGGCGGGGAACAGCACGGCGGACTACGGAGGCGTCGGCCGGCCCTGGCGGCTGGACCTGGCGCGGCTGCAGACGGTGGAGGTCTACGGCGTCCGCATGATCGCGCCCCCGCAGCCCGCCCCCGCCGCCGCGGCGAAAGCCGGGGGATGCGGGTGCGGCTGCGCCCCGGCGGTGACCGGCGGCGCGGGCCAGGAAGAGGCATTCCCCCCGTTTCCCGGCCGCGGCGCCGCTTCCGGGCTGGTGAAGGGGCTGCGCGGCCAGGCGCCGTACGACGGATCCGTCTTTCCCCGCCTTCCCTGGGGCGGCGGCGCGGTGGCCGATGACGACGTGCAATTCATCAGCGACTGGATCGACGACGGGCTCCCCGGCGACGACCGCGAGATCGAGCTCCCCGCGAAGCCGCAGGCGGCGGAAGCCGCCGGCACCACCGTCGTGGACCCGGAGAAGGCGGAGCCCGGGGTGGTGCGCATCTGGGGCCCGTCGGAGTCCGGCTCCTCCTACGGCGGCCGCCCGGGCGAGCTGCGCCAGCGGATGAACCTGGACTGCCTGCAGCCGCAGCAGGTGGAGGAGCTGCGCGAGGCCTTTCGCGCCCTGTACAGCCTGAACAAGTGGCCCGCGGACCGGCGCAGCTACAACAACATCGCCCTCATCCACCAGGACCACTGCCAGCACGGGTGGGAGCGCTTCCTTCCCTGGCACCGCGTGTACCTGTACGAGTTCGAGCAGGCGCTGCAGGACCTGGCGCCCGGCGTGACCCTGCCGTACTGGGACTTCACCATGCCCCAGTACCGCCCGGAGTGCCCCACGAAGGGACTCATCATCCCCCTCTCCTTCCAGGCGTTCCTGACCCACGCGGCGGTGGACTGGCTGCAGAACGAGGCCGACCCCGCGCTCCCGGCGGACGTGGCGGCGCAGGTGCGGAAGATGGTGAACCAGTGC